>JAGRMS010000536.1 GCA_020441135.1 Pseudooceanicola sp. | reverse complement strand
GACCAGGCCAGCATCGACTGCGACATGGCAAAGGCCTCGCGCCGCGAGGCAAGGAACTTCACCCCGGGATGATGCGCCCCGATCGCCCGGATCAGCGTCAGATCGGTCTGCGGCCAGATCGACCGCGCGCCGCTCAACATGCTCATCTCGGAAATCGCCTCGATGTTCGGCAGCAGCGCCAGCGGGTCGCCGGTCTCGAAAAACCCCTTGTAGAGCAGCTCCGCCACATAGGCGCCCTTCATCGACGGATCGGGCGCATTGCGCCCCCGCAGGCGGTGGTCGGCCACGCGAAGCCCCGACAGCCGCAGCGCCCGCGCCAGCGTCGTCGTGCCCGATTTCGGCAGGCCGAGGTTCACCGCCACCAGCGTCATGGGGACAGCCCCAGCTGCGCCAGCATCGCGCTTTCCTGCGGCGGCAGCTTCGGCGCGGCGCGCAGCTGCGCCTGCATCGCGCGGTAGTCCTCGCGTGCCAGCAGCGCATCCCGCCGCCCGGTATGCGCCGCGACGCAGGCGTCATGCAGCCGCGCGATCTCCGCGTCCGCCTTCATCTCCGCCAGCGCCGCCTCCAGCGCCGGCAGGTAGCGCAGGATCGAGCGATCCTCATGCGCCGGATCGTTGCGCTCGCGCCAGTAGGTGTCGTCAAAGGCCCGGTTCTCGCGGTTCACGTCGCCCCGGTCGTTCTTGACCAGGTAGCTGTCGAGACTGCGCAGCGCATAGTGGTTCAGCGTCGCGAAATCCCGCGCCCCCTGCGCCGGAAACTTGCGGATCCGCCGCGGATTGGCCGCCACCAGGAACTTGTCCTGCACCCTGCGCCCCGATCCGTCTGTCCACCGCGGCTGCCTGCGCGCGGGCAGCCCCGCCTTGAAGAAGGGCCGGTGCGCGCCGTAATACTGCAAGGGAAAATCGTGCCGCACCAGCGATTTGACCTCGATCGCCAGGTCGCCGCACCAGATGTCGGGGTTGTGCGACCGCAGGAACTGCGCGACCACCGGGCGGTCCTCGAAAGCCTCCACATCGTCGTTGGCGAAGAACTGGAACGTCACCGAGATCGCCTGCGGATCGCCGCAGGCCGCGATCAGCGCCGGGATCGTATGGTCGCCCACATGGATGTTCAGGAACTCGTCCACGTCCGCGATCCAGACCCAGTCCGCATCCGCCACCGCCGCCTGGCGTCGCGCGTCCTTCAGCGCCTCCATCTGGTAGTTGCGCCCCTCCGCCGGGTTCGGCAGATGCACCACGCCGCCCCGCGCCGCCAGCGCGTCCAGCAGCGTATCGGTGCCGTCGGTGCAGTCGTTGGAATAGAACAGGAAATCGGTCACGCCGATCAGGCGGTTGAAAGCGATCCATTCCAGCAGGAACGGCCCCTCGTTCTTGACGCAGGTCACGGCGGTGATCCGCAACCCGTCCCTTGTCCGATCCATCGCTTCACGTCCGCCTGCCGCGCCTTGCCCATCGGGATAGCGCAATTTTCTTTCCCAATTCATGACATTTCGCCCCGAATCCGTCAACATCGCCGGTCCCGGGCCGTGGCCCGACGGGCACGGTTGACGCCCTTCGCACTTCGGTGTCCTGTGGGCGGAAGTGGAGGAACCATGACCCAACCCCAATCCATCGACGCGGTGCAGGCGATGCTGGGCGACCAGGACTATGTCTGCGGCCGCGCGCTCGCCACCGTGGTGTTCCTGGCGTTGAAACTCGGCCGCCCCCTGTTCCTCGAAGGCGAGGCCGGCGTGGGCAAGACCGAGATCGCCAAGGCGCTGGCCGCAGGCCTGGGCCGCCGCCTGATCCGCCTGCAATGCTACGAAGGGCTCGACGCCGCCTCCGCCGTCTACGAGTGGAACTTCCCGGCCCAGATGATCGCCATCCGCACCGCCGA
>JAGRMS010000535.1 GCA_020441135.1 Pseudooceanicola sp. | reverse complement strand
CATCACCATGAACATCGTGCCCGTCGAGCCCGGCACGCTGGCGCGGCGCAGCCGCACGACCGACTTCCCGGCGACCAACCTCGTCTGGAATACGATCACCGACCCCAAGTTCCTGGCCCTGCGCTACATCTACGACAACGCGGCCTATAACCCCTTCAAGGCCAAGCCGAGCGACGAGCTGCTGTCGCTGGCCAAGGCGGGGCTCGAGTCGGTGGAAATCGCGGATCGCGCGCCGGTCTACCAGAAGCTGGCCGCACGGCTGGCCGAAGAGGCGTTCCTGATCTTCGTCACCAACGCCCCGATCCTGATCGGCGTGACCGACAAGACCGCCGCCAACCCGACCGTCGTCTATCGCTTCGGCGAGGACTCGATCAACCTGCGCGGCCTCAAGGCCAACTGATCGGGCAAGGCAAATGTTCAGGCTCATCGCCCAGCGCCTTTTCGCCCTGGTGCCCCTGTTGTTCATCGTCTCGGTGCTGGCGTTCTCGTTCACGTCGCTGCTGCCGAGCGATCCGGTCGACCTGATCCTCGGCGAGACCGGAACGCAGGAACAGCACGAGATGCTGCGCGAAAGGATGGGCCTGAACGAACCGATCGTCGTCCGCTACGTTCAGTGGCTTGGACGGGCCGTGCAGGGCGACCTCGGCAACTCCTTCTTCAACAGCGTCAGCGTCACCGACGCGGTGATGCAGCGCCTGCCGGTGACGCTCTCGCTCACCGCCGTCTCGGCGATCATCGCCATCGTCGTGGGCATCGCCGCCGGAGTCGCGGCGGCGCTGCGCCCCCGCTCCTGGGTGGACCGTTTCGCCACCCTCGGGGCCACCTTCGGCCAGGCCATCCCGAACTTCTGGTTCGGCCTGATCCTGGTCGCCATCTTCGCCGTGAACCTGCGCTGGTTTCCCGCCACCGGCTTCACCCCGCTCACCGAATCCCCATGGGAATGGCTGCGCTCCGTGATCCTGCCCTCCATCGCCCTTGGCCTGTCGTCCAGCGCCGCCATCGCGCGGCAGGTACGCTCGGCCATGGTCGGCGTGCTGCAGCAGGACTACATCCGCGCCGCCCGCGCGCAGGGCCTCGGCTTCTGGCGCGTCGTCATTCGACACGCGCTGACCAACGCCATGGTGCCGGTCATCGCGGTGCTGTCCTTCCAGATCACCGTGCTGCTCGGCGGTGCGCTGATCGTCGAGCAGGTCTTCGCCATCAACGGCCTCGGCACGCTCGCCATCGGTGCGGTGCGCCAGCAGGACATTCCGATGCTTCAGGGCCTCGTTCTGGTGATGGTCGGCCTCGTCGTCATCGTCCAGCTGATCACCGACATCCTCTACGGCCTCCTCAACCCCAAGGCGCGCCCCTCGTGACCGTGAAGACAACACCGCGCCGCCGGTTCCGACTGAACGCCTCCACCGCCATCGTCGGCATCGCCGGCGGCATGATGCTGCTGCTCGTGCTCATGGCGGTCTTCGCCGACGTCATCACCCCCTACGACCCCCTGCGCCAGAACCTGATCAAGGCGCTGCAAGGCCCCTCGGCCGCCCATTGGCTCGGCACCGACGACCTGGGCCGCGACGTGCTGTCCCGGCTGATCTACGGTTGCCGCATCGCCGTCATCGCCGCCTTCGAGGCCACGACAATTGCCGTCATCCTCGGCGTGCCGCTCGGCCTCTTCATCGGCTATCGCGGCGGCTGGTGGGACTGGATCACCATGCGCATCGTCGAGGCCATCGTCTCGATCCCCGGCATCATGGTCGCCATCGTCATCATCGCCCTTCTGGGCGCGGGCCTGCACCGCGCGATGATCGCGCTCGGCATCCTGTTCTCCACCTCCTTCCTGCGCCTCGCTCGCGGTGTTGTGCTGGCGGAACGGGAAGAGGTCTACGTCCGCTCGGCCCGCGTCATCGGCACGCCCGACCGGCGGATCCTGCTGCGCCACATCTTCCCCAACATCGCGCCGCCGCTGATCGTGCAGATCACCCTGACCGTCGGCGCGGTGCTGCTGTCCGAGGCGGGGCTGTCCTTCATCGGCCTCGGCGTCCAGCCGCCGCAGGCCAGCTGGGGGACCATGCTGAACACCGCCGCGAACTACATGGACCTGGCGTTCTTCCTCGCCATCCCGCCCGGCATCGCGATCATCGTCACCGTGCTGTCGGTGAACCTGCTGGGCGACGTCCTGCGCGACAGCATCGGGCGCGGCATCGCCATCGCCGGGCGCGGCGACACCGCCAAGCCAACCGTCCGCGCCACCGCCAAGGACGATCCGCTGCCGCCGCCGACGACCGACGAGGTGCTGCGCGTAGAAAACCTCTCTGTCGCCGTCCGCCAGCCGGACGAGACCGAGATCCCCGTCATCACCAACCTTTCCCTCGCCATCCGCAAGGGCGAGACGCTGGGACTGGTGGGCGAGAGCGGCTCCGGCAAGACGCTGACCGGCCTCGCCATTCTGAACCTGATGGGACCGATGCTGCGCCGCACCTCGGGCCTGATCCGCCTGAACGGCCAGGACATCTCGGCCTTCGATCAGCGCGGCATGGAGACGGTGCGCGGCAACGAGGTGGCGATGGTCTTTCAGGACCCGACCACCAGCCTCAACCCCGCCTTCACCGTAGGCTCCCAGATCGCCGAGGTGCTGCGCACCAAGACCGGCATGACCAAGGCGCAGGCGTGGGAGCGCACGGTGGAACTGATCGACCGCGTCGGCATCCCCCGGCCCCGCGAGCGCGCCCAAGCCTACCCGCACGAACTTTCCGGCGGCATGGCCCAGCGCATCGCCATCGCCCGCGCGCTGTCCTGCAACCCCTCGCTGCTGATCGCGGACGAGCCGACGACTGCGCTCGACGTGACCGTGCAGCAAGAGGTGCTGGACCTGTTCCGCGACCTTCAGGACGAATTCGGCATGGCGATCCTCTTCGTCACCCACGACCTCGCCGTCGCCGCCGACATCTGCGACCGCATCAGCGTGATGTATGCGGGCGAGATGGTGGAAATGGCCGAGGTCGGCGCGCTCTTCGCCAACCCGCGCCATCCCTACACGCGCGGCCTGCTGCGGGCGATGCCCCATGCCTCGGACCGCAACCCGCCGCTGCCGACGATCCGGGGCAGCGTCCCGCGCCCCGGCATGTGGCCCGAAGGCTGCCGCTTCTCGAACCGCTGCGACCTCGCCACCGCCGCCTGCCACCGCCCGATCCCGCTGACCGGTGCCAAGCGCACCGTCCGCTGCATCCGCGCCGACGAGATGGAGGCCGCGTCATGAGCGATGTGCTTCTGGAACTCGACGACCTCTGGGTCACCTACTGGGGCCGCTCGCTGATCGGCGCGCGGGGCAAGCCGTTCCACGCGGTCAAGGGCGCGACGCTCACCATCCGCGCCGGGCAGACGCTGGGGCTGGTCGGCGAATCCGGCTCGGGCAAGTCGTCCATCGCCAACACCGTGCTCGGGCTGGTCCCGGCCGAGCGCGGCACCATGCGCTTCGCCGGGCAGGACCTGGCGGGGATGAAGACGCACTACACCCCCGAGATCCGCAAACAGATCCAGGCCGTCTTCCAAGACCCCTATTCCTCGCTCAACCCCTCGATGACGGTCGAGGACATCGTGACCGAACCCCTGCGCGTCCATACCACGATGACAAGGGCCGAACGCCGCGCCCGCGCGCTGGAGCTCTTGCACCTCGTCTCGCTCAACGAAGACCACCTGACGCGCCACCCGCACCAGTTCTCGGGCGG
>JAGRMS010000534.1 GCA_020441135.1 Pseudooceanicola sp. | reverse complement strand
GGATATTTGGAGCAAATGGAAGCAGGGGGTTTGGCGCTGTGAGTGGCGGGCTGCGGCTGCATCTGGGGCTGTTCTATGGCTTTCTCTATGGGCCGATCCTGGTGCTGATGGTGCTGAGCTTCAACCGGGCGGGGCTGCCGACGGCCTGGGGCGGTTTTTCGCTGGAGTGGTATGGCAAGCTGTTCGCCTCGGAGGCGATCCTGCGCGCGGCGCGGAACACGGTGCTGGTGGCCCTGGCCTCGACCGCGCTGGCGACGGTGATCGGGACGCTGCTGGCGGTGGGGGTGGAGACGCGGGCGCGCTCGGTCGCGCTGGACGCGGTGCTGTTCGCGCCGATGATCATTCCGGACATCGTGCTGGCGATTGCGTTGTTGTCCTTCTACACCGCGCTGGGGTTCACGCTGGGGCTGCATTCCATCGTGCTGTCGCATGTCGTCTTCAACCTCGCCTTCGTCACGGCGGTGGTGCGCACGCGGATGCGCCATTTCGATCAGTCGATCCTGGAGGCGAGCGCGGACCTTGGTGCGAGCGCGTTCACCACCTTCCGGCGTGTGCTGCTGCCCGCGATCGCGCCGGGGGTGATCGCCGGGGCGTTGCTGTCGTTCACGCTGTCGGTGGACGAGTTCATCATCGCCTTCTTCACCGCCGGGGCGGGGCCGTCCTCGACCACGCTGCCGATGCAGATCTACGCGATGATCCGCTTCGGGGTGACGCCCGAGATCAATGCCATGGCGACCATCGTGATGGGGGTTTCGTTCGCCCTTGTCCTGATCGCGCAGCGGGCGGACCGGGGGGTGTTCACGCGATGAGCCTGTCGGTGAAGGGTGTGACGAAGCGGTTCGGGACGGTGACGGCGGTGGAGGGCGTGACGCTCGACGTGCGCGACAACGAGTTCTTTGCGCTGCTCGGGCCGTCGGGCTGCGGCAAGACCACGCTGTTGCGGCTGATGGCGGGGTTCGAGGCGCCGGACGAGGGGTCGGTCTGGGTGTCCGGACAGGACGTGACACGGGTGCCGCCCCGACACAGGCCGCTGAACCTGATGTTTCAGAGCTACGCGCTGTTCCCGCACATGAGCGTGGAGAAGAACATTGCCTATGGGCTGGAGATGGAGCGCCTGCCGTCGTCGGAAATCCGTGCGCGGGTCGGGGCGGCGATGGAGAGCGCGCAGCTGAGCGCGCTGGCGGGGCGCAGGCCGGACCAGCTGTCGGGCGGCCAGCGGCAGCGGGTGGCGCTGGCGCGGGCGCTGGTGAAGCGCCCGAAGGTGCTGCTGCTGGACGAGCCCTTGTCGGCGCTTGACCGCAAGCTGCGGGAAGAGATGCAGCTGGAGCTGAAGCGGTTGCAGCACGAGGTCGGGATCACGTTCCTGATCGTGACGCACGACCAGGAAGAGGCGCTGGTGATGGCGGACCGGGTCGCCGTGCTGAATGCCGGGCGGCTGGCGCAGATGGGGACACCGCAGGCGCTCTACGAGCATCCCGAGAGCCGGTTCGTGGCGCAGTTCATCGGGGTGATGAACATGCTGGAGGGCCAGGCGGTGGCGGGCGGCGTCGAGGTGCCAGGGATCGGCCTGTTGCGGGGCGAGGGCGCGCGCAGGGGCGAGGCGGTGATCGCGGTGCGGCCCGAGCGGGTGGTGCTGGCGGCGGCGCCACCGGACGGCATGAACGCGGTGCCTGTCACCGTGGCCGACATCGCTTATCACGGGGCCGACCTGACGGTGTTCGCGCGCACTGCGAGCGGCGCGCGGATGGGGTGCCGGGTGGCGGCGGGGCAGGACGAGCTGCCGGACATCTCTCCGGGCGCGCGCGTGTTCTGCGCCTGGGAGCCGAGACATTCACGGATACTGGACAGGGAGACATGACATGAAGACCATCGCCTTTTTCCCCGAGGCGGCCTTCGGGCCGGCGCTGAACTCGGTCGGGATCGCGCAGGCCTGCGAGAAGCTGGGGCACCGGGCGGTGTTCCTGTCGGACCCGGGGTTCGTGCCGGTCTACGAGGGCTACGGGTTCGAGGCGCACCCCGTCGCGCTGTCCGAGCCGATGCCGCCCGAGCAGATGGCGAAGTTCTGGGAGGATTTCATCAACGGCCACATCCCGAATTTCCGCAAGGCGCCGATCGACCAGCTGGACAACTACGTCAAGGACTGCTGGACCGCCATTGTTGACAGCGCCAAGTGGGCGCAGAAGGATCTGCCGGGGGTGCTGGCAAAGGTGAAGCCGGACATGATCTGCGTCGACAACGTGATCATGTTCCCGGCGATCAAGCAGTTCGGGGTGCCTTGGGTGCGCATCATCTCATGCTCGGAAAACGAGATTCCCGATCCCATCGTGCCGCCGCACCTGTCGGGGGTGTCGGTCAAGGACATGGAGGGGATGAAGGCCTTCGAGGACAAGTTTCACGAGGTCATCAGGCCGATCCACGAGGATTACAATGCCTTCCTGGCGGAGAACGGCGAGGCGGCCTATCCGCTGGGCGAGTTCTTCGAGGCCTCGCCGACGATGAACCTTCTGCTCTACCCTGAGCCGGTGAAGTTCCCGCGGCAAAATCCGCTGGACCCGGCGCGGTTCCAGTATCTGGAGGGCTGCGTGCGGGAGGAGGCGGCGTACGAGGTGCCGACCTTTGCGACGAACAATGACAAGCCTTTGATCTATGTCTCGTTCGGGTCGTTGGGGGCGGGGGATACCGACCTTTTGAAGCGGATCATCACGACGATTGGCGCGTTGCCCTACCGGGCTCTGGTGAACGTGGGGGATTACATTGGGGAATACAGCGATCTGCCGGGGAACGTGCATGTCGAGAGCTGGTATCCGCAGCCGAGCGTCATTCCCCAGGTGGATGCGGTGATCCATCACGGCGGCAACAACTCGTTCAC
>JAGRMS010000095.1:1031-4541 GCA_020441135.1 Pseudooceanicola sp. | reverse complement strand
CCGCCGCCGAAGGCGACGACGCCGTCATGGCCGCCGGCCTTGTAGACCTTCAGGCCGGCATCGAGGTTCTTCTCGTTCGGGTTCGGATCGACGTCGGAGAACATCTCGCGGCCCAGACCGGCGGCGTCGAGGATGTCGAGCGTGGCTTGCGTGATGGGCAGGTTCGCAAGGCCTTTGTCGGTTACCAGCAGCGGGCGCTTGATGCCTGCTTGGGCGCAGGCGGCGGGCAGTTCCTTGATGCGCCCGGCGCCGAACTTGATGGCGGTTGGGTAGGACCAGTTGCCGGTCAGGGTCATTTCGTCACCTTCTTGAGATGGTAGGATTTCGGGCGGGTCAGGTTATGGAAGCCGATCTCGGACAGCGAGCCGCCCTTGCCGGTGCTCTTGCAGCCGGTCCAGCAGAGGGCGGGATCGAGATAGTCGGCGCGGTTCATGAAGACGGTGCCGGTATCGATCTGCGCGCCAAGCCGTTCGGCGCGGTCGGTGTCCTGCGTCCAGAGCGAGGCGGTGAGGCCGTAGTCGCTGTCGTTCATCAGTTGCAGAGCGTGGGCGTCGTCGGAGACGGGCATGATGCCGACCACGGGGCCGAAGCTTTCCTCGCGCATGACGGCCATGTCGTGAGTCACTCCGGTCAGGATCTGCGGGGTGAGGTAGGTGCCGCCGTCGTCTTCGGCGAAGGTCTCGATATGGGCGGTGGCGCCCTCGGCCAGGGCGGCGGCGGTCTGTTCGCGCACCACGTCGGCGAAGCGGCGGTGGGCCATGGGGCCGAGCGTGGTCTCGGGGTCGAGTGGGTTGCCGAGCTTGTAGCCCTTGACGATGCTCACGGCCTTTTCGACGAAGGCGTCGAAGAGGCTGTCATGGACGTAGATGCGCTCGATCCCACAGCAGCACTGGCCGGAGTTGAACATGGCGCCGTCGATCAGGGTGTCGGCGGCGGCATCCAGATCGGCGTCGTCCATGACGTAGCCCGGATCCTTGCCGCCGAGTTCGAGCCCGAGGCTGGTAAAGGTGCCGGCGGCAGCGCGTTCGATCGACTGGCCGGCGCTGACGGAGCCGGTGAAGTTGACGAAACCGAAGCTTTTGGCGGCGATCAGTTTCGCGGTGGTGTCGTGGTCGAGGAAGACGTTCTGGAACAGGTCCGTCGGTACGCCTGCCTCGGCAAAGGCACGGGCCATGCGTTCGCCGACCAGCAAGGTCTGGGTGGCGTGTTTCAGCAGCACGGCGTTGCCCGCGATCAGCGAGGGGACGACGCCATTGATGGCGGTCATGTAGGGGTAGTTCCAAGGCGCGATGATAAGGGTGACGCCAAAGGGTTCGCGCTTGATGAGGCGGCGGAACTGGGGGCTGTCCTCGATTGCGATGGGGGCGAGCGCGCGGTCGGCGATGGAGGCCATGTAGGAGGCGCGTTCGTTCATGCCGCGGAATTCGCCGCCGTAGCGGACGGGGCGGCCCATCTGCCAGGCGAGTTCGGGCACAACTTCGTCCTGCATCTCGGTCAGGCGGGCGACACCGGCCTCGACAAGCGCGATGCGGTCGGCCAGGGGGCGGGCGGCCCAGTCGCGCTGGGCGGTGCGTGCGCGGGTCACGGCGGCCTCGGCCTGCGCCACGGTCAGCACGGGGCGCTCGGCGTAGACCGAGCCGTCGATGGGAGAGATGCACTTGAGCGTGGTGGTCATGGAGTCTGTCCTTGGATCGGCGCGTCTTGGACGGCCGGGGTGTTTTCGGTCACGAGCCCGGCGTCCGGGCTATCCTATCACGCTTTTTCGAACCCCCGGGCGATTTCCCAGTCGGTGACGGTGTTGGCGAAGGCCTCGACCTCGACCTCGGCTGCGCGGACGTAGTGGTCGACCACGGCGTCGCCCATGGCCTCGCGCAGCATGGCCGAGCCGCGCAGCGCCTCGGTTGCGTCTTCCAGCGTGCGGGGGATGTCGGGGAGCTTGTTGTCGGTGTAGACCTCGCCGGTCACGGGGCCGGAGAGTTCCAGCTTGTCCTCCAATCCCTTGAGACCCGCGGCCAGCAGAGCCGCCTGCGCCAGATAGGGATTCATGTCGGAGCCGGGAATGCGGCATTCCATCCGCACCGCCTTGGTGCCCTCGCCGCAGAGGCGGAAGCCGGCGGTGCGGTTGTCGACGGACCAGCCGATGCGGGTCGGGGCGAAGGTGCCGCGCATGAAGCGTTTGTAGCTGTTGACGTAGGGGGCCATCAGCACGGTGACGTCGCTGGCGTAGGCGATCATGCCGGCGCAGAAGCTTTTCATCTCGGGCGACATGCCGTGGGCGTCATCCTTGTCGAAGAACAGCGGCGAGGAACCTTTCCAGAGCGAAAGGTGGATGTGCGCGGCGCTGCCGACGCGGCTGCGATGCCATTTGGGCAGGAAGGTGGCCGACGCGCCGTGCTGGAAGGCGATTTCCTTGATGGCCTGCTTGGCGATGGAGTGGTTGTCGGCGCAGTCGAGCGCCTCGGCGTAGCGGATGTTCAGCTCTTCCTGGCCCGCTTCGGCCTCGCCCTTGGAGTTCTCGACCGGGACGCCTGCCGCCACCAGGTGGTTGCGGATCGGGCGCATGATCGACTCGTCCTTGGTGGAGCCGAGGATGTTGTAGTCGATGTTGTAGGGCACGAAGGGCTTGAGGTTGCGGTAGCCTTCTTCGCGGTTCTGGTCGTAGCTGCCCTTGAACAGGAAGAATTCCAGTTCGGTTGCCATCATCGGCGTCAGGCCCAGCGCCGTGGCGCGGGCGATCTGGCGTTTCAGGATGGCGCGGGGGGAATGGGGAATGTCCTCGTGGGAGTGGTGATCGACGATGTCGCAGAGCACCATCGCGGTGCCTTCGAGCCAGGGCACGGGGCGCAGCGTGGACAAGTCCGGCTTCAGCGCGTAGTCGCCGTAGCCCGCCGCCCAGGAGGTGGAGGCATAGCCGTCGGGCGTCGCCATCTCGAGGTCGGTTGCCAGCAGGTAGTTGCAGCAGTGGGTCTCTTCCCAAGCGCTGTTGACGAAGTGCCCGGCGGTAAACCGCTTGCCCATCAGGCGGCCCTGCATGTCGACCAGACACGCGAGCACGGTGTCGATGCGGCCTGCGGCCACTTCGGCCTTGAGGGTGTCGAAGGTCATGTTGCCGGGCATTTTCTTCTCCTTGCATCAATCAGGCCCCGGAGGTTGCTCCGGGGCCCCGTTTCACGTCCGCGGGTGGCTCAGGTATAGCGGTAGGGACGCCCGGCCTTGGCCATGTCCGAGTTGTATTTGCGGAAGATTTCCACGATCTTCGCCTTGGTCTCGCTTTCCGCCGCGATCTCGTCCCAGAACTTGACCGCCGCGTCCTCGACCGTCTGCCATTCGGCGTCGGGGATCGTCGTCAGCTTCATCTTGTCGCCGTTGACGCGCAGGGACGCCTCGCCGCCCCAGTACCACCACTGACGGTAGTAGTGAGACTGTTCCATGCAGACCTTCAGCAGCTCTTTCAGGTCTTCTGGCAGTTCGTCCCAGCGGCCCTGGTTGGCGAAGAAGTGGCCGATCCAG
>JAGRMS010000095.1:0-985 GCA_020441135.1 Pseudooceanicola sp. | reverse complement strand
GTGTAGTCCTCGGTGATGCCCGACCAGGCGATGCCGTCAAGCTCGCCGGTCTGCACGGCGACCTCGATGTCTTCCCACGGCAGGGTGACGGGGACGACACCGAATTGCGACAGGAAGCGTCCGGCGGTCGGGAAGGTGAAGACGCGCTTTCCTTCGAGATCCTTCAGGGAGTTGATTGGATCCTTGGTGGCGAAGTGGCAGGGATCCCAGGATCCGGCGCTGATGTGCTGGACGCCGACCTTGGCGTATTCTTCCTTCCAGATCGCATCCAGCCCGTACTGGTTGAACAGCACCGGCACGTCGAGCGAGTAGCGCGAGCCGAAGGGGAAGTAGCCGCCGAAGACCGTCACCTCGGTGGGCGAGGCCATCGAGTCGTCGTCGGACTGCACGGCGTCGATGGTGCCGCGTTGAAGCGCCTGGAACAGTTCGCCGGTGGGCACGATCTGGTCGGCATAGAACAGCTCGATCTGCATCCTGTCGCCGGCGATCTTGTTGAATGTGTCGATGGCGGGTTTCACCACATGCTCGGCCAGCGCGGGGCCGGCATAGGTCTGCATCCGCCAGGTGATCTTGCTTTGGGCGAGCGCCGGTGTGGCCAGCGCGGCGGGCGCCGCGGCGGCACCGGCGATGAACTTGCGTCTTGTGGTCATTTTCTCTCTCCTTGTGGTTAAGGGCGCCCCGTTGGCGGGGTTCTGGGTCATTTCGAATAGACGAGGTCGGGCAGCCAGAGCGCGATGCCCGGGAAGGCCATCACCAGCACCAGCGCCCCGACCATCACCGCCACGAAGGGGGTGATCGAGGCATAGATGTCGCGCAGGCCGATCTCGGGCGGGGCCATGGCGCGCATCAGGAAGAGGTTATAGCCGAAGGGCGGGGTCATGTAGGCGATCTGGGTGGTGATGGTGTAGAGGATACCGTACCAGATGAGGTCGAAACCCAGTTCGGCCACCAGCGGCACATAAAGCGGCGCGACGATCACCAGCAT
>JAGRMS010000533.1:1423-2517 GCA_020441135.1 Pseudooceanicola sp. | reverse complement strand
CCGAGGCGGTGATCGGCAACATCCGTCAGACCCTCACCCAGATCGACCTCGACGCCTTCGAGCGCTGCTGCGCGTTGCTGGCCGATCCGCAGCGCAGCGTCTACGTGGTCGGCGGGCGGATCACCCGCTCGCTGGCCGAGTACTTCTTCCTGCACATGCAGGTGCTGCGCGCCGGCGTGTCGCACATCCAGTCGATCGCCAATGCCTGGCCGCACGACCTGCTGGACGTGCGCGCCGGCGACGTGGTGGTGATCTTCGACGTGCGTCGCTACGAGAACGCGACGCTGAAACTGGCCGAAATGGCCCGCGAGAAGGGCGCGCGGATCGTGCTCTTCACCGACCAGTGGCGCTCGCCGATCCACGACCTGAGCGACTGCACCTTCTGCGGCCGCATCGTCGTGCCCTCGGCCTGGGACAGCTCGGTGACGCTGCTGCTGCTGCTGGAGACGGTGATCGCCGACGTGCAGGAGCGCACCTGGCCCACCACCCGGGCGCGGATGCAGGCGCTGGAGGAGATGTTCGACCGCACCCGATTCTTCCGGAAGTTCACCTGATGGCGCGCCCGGGGGATGCCCGATTGACAGCGGGGGCGCTTCGCGTCCAGATTCGCCCGAACGCAACGACAAACGAGAACGGGGTGCGGCCCATGTCGCAAACCCGTTTCACAACGCTGGCAGGTGACGAGCCGTGACCTTACTCAGAAAACAGGGAAACCAGATGAAAAAGACAACGATGAACGGCAAGATCGGCGCCGCGACCCTTGCGGTCGGGCTGATCGGCCTTGCGCAATCGGCCGGCGCCGACACGCTGCGGCTTCTGACCTGGGGCGGCTATGCCCCCGCGAACGTCGTGGAGATGTTCGAGAAGGAGACCGGCCACACCGTCGAGGTGACGCTCTCGAACAACGAAGAGATGATCGCCAAGCTGCGCGCCACGGGGGGCGGCGGCTTCGATCTGGCGCAGCCCAGCCAGGACCGCATCGCCGGCCCGCAGGCCGAATTCGGCATCTACAAGCCGATCGACCTGGCCAAGATCGACACCGCGCTCTTCATCCCCTCGATGCTCGAGGCGACCAAGCGCAACACCACCGTCGA
>JAGRMS010000533.1:536-1253 GCA_020441135.1 Pseudooceanicola sp. | reverse complement strand
GCCATGGGCAAGGACCCCTTCGCCGCCTATGACGACGAGGCCAGCTATACCGCGATCATGGAAGAGGTCGGCGACGCGCTGATCGCCTGCAAGCCCAACGTCAAGACCTACTGGAGCGGCGGCGACGAGCTGATGGGGCTGCTGCGCTCGGGCGAGGTCGTGGCCTCGATGGCCTGGGACACCGGCGGCTGGAAGCTGAACAGCGAGATGCCGAGCATCAACTTCGTCGCCCCCGCCTCGGGTGCGCTCGGCTGGATCGACACCTTCGCGCTGCCCGCCAAGGGTCAGTCGGACGAGGCCGCCTATGCCTGGATCAACTTCGTGATGAAGCCCGAGGTGGCCGCGCTGATCACCGAATCGGCGGGCAACTTCACCGCGTCGCAGGGCGCCGCGGAATTCGCACCGGACGCGCTGAAGGCGCAGTTCCAGGCCAGCTTCCCGCCCGAGGCGATCGACAACATCAAGTGGTATCCGCCGGTCCCCGCCGGGCTGGAAGCCATCGAGGGCGGCATCCTCGACCGGGTCAAGGCCGCCAACTGATCCTCTCGCAAACCGCGCGGCACCTGCCCCACCGGGCGGGTGCCGTTTTCACGAAAGCCGCGCCGCCATGACCCCCGATCTCGACTGCCGCGACCTGACCAAGCGCTTCGATGGCACCACCGCCGTCGATGGCGTCTCCTTCGCGGTGCCGCAGGGCGCGTTCTTCTCGATCCTCGG
>JAGRMS010000533.1:0-335 GCA_020441135.1 Pseudooceanicola sp. | reverse complement strand
CGCCGGGCTGCGCAAGCCCGAGATCGCCCGCAAAGTCGGCGACGTGCTGGAGCGCATCGGCCTGCCGGAGATCGGGACGCGCAAGATCGACGAGCTGTCGGGCGGGCAGAAGCAGCGCGTCGCCATCGCCCGCTGCATGGTGCTGGAACCCGACGTGCTGCTGCTGGACGAGCCGCTGGGGGCGCTGGACCTCAAGCTGCGCGAGCACATGAAGATCGAGCTGAAGCAGCTGCAGCACCAGTTCGGGACCACCTTCGTCTACATCACCCACGACCAGTCCGAGGCGCTGGTGATGTCGGACCGGGTCGCCGTCATGAACGCCGGCCGCTTCGAGC
>JAGRMS010000532.1 GCA_020441135.1 Pseudooceanicola sp. | reverse complement strand
TCAGCGCCGCGACGATCCGCAACGTGATGCAGGATCTGGAATACCTTGGCCTGCTCGATTCCCCCCATGTCAGCGCCGGGCGGGTGCCGACGCAGCTGGGCCTGCGCATGTTCGTCGACGGGCTGCTCGAGATCGGCGACCTCGCAGAGGACGACCGCCAGAAGATCGAATCGACCGTCGGCGAGGGCGCCCAAGACGTCGAAAGCCTGCTGGATCGCGTCGGTTCGGCGCTCTCCGGCGTGACGCACTCTGCCTCGCTGGTGCTGACGCCCAAGCACGAGGCGGCGCTGAAGCATATCGAGTTCGTCTCGCTGGCCCCCAGCCGCGCCCTGGTGGTGCTGGTCTTTTCCGACGGCCACGTCGAAAACCGCCTGTTCACCCCGCCTGCCGGGCAGACCCCCAGCTCGATGCGCGAGGCCGCGAATTTCCTCAACGCCCTGATCGACGGGCGCACCCTGACCGAGGCCCGCGGCCTGATCCAGCGCGAGATCGCGGCGCGGCGGCGGGAGCTCGACACGCTGGCCGCCGAAATGGTGGAAAGCGGTCTTGCCGCCTGGGAGACGCAGGGCGACGACACCAGCCGCCTGATCGTGCGCGGACGGGCGAATCTGCTGTCCGGCGGCGACCACGCGAACGAGCTGGAGCGCATCCGAAGCCTGTTCGACGATCTCGAGCGCAAGCGGGATATCGCCTCCTTCCTGGACCTGACCGAACAGGGCGACGGCGTGCGCATCTTTATCGGGTCCGAGAACAAACTTTTCTCACTTTCGGGTTCCTCTTTGGTGGTGTCTCCCTATATGAACGCGGACCGTAAGATCATTGGTGCCGTCGGAGTCATCGGCCCCACCCGGCTGAACTATGGGCGCATCGTGCCCATCGTCGATTACACGGCGCAGCTGCTGGGGCGCATGGTGACGGACCGCGGCGAGAGGTGAAGAATGGCAGAACCGAAACACAGCGCGGCCGACGAGCCGATGACCGAAGCCGAAGTGCAGGCGCTGGCCGACGAGCTGGCGGGCTTTGGCACCGAAAGTTCCGACGCCGCCGAACTGGAGGCGCTGCGCGCCGAGCGTGACGATTACCGCGACCGCTTCATGCGCTCGCTGGCCGAGACCGAAAACGCCCGCAAGCGGTGGGAGAAGGACCGGCGCGAGGCCGAGCAATACGGCGGGTCGAAACTGGCGCGCGACATGCTGCCGGTCTTCGACAACATGAAGCGGGCGCTCGACGCCGCGAACGAGGAACAGCGCAGCGCCAATGCGGCCCTGTTCGAAGGGATCGAACTGACGATGCGCGAATTGCTCAACGTCTTCTCGAAACACGGGATCGAGGTGATCGCGCCGAAGGTCGGCGACCGGTTCGACCCGCGGCTGCACCAGGCGATGTTCGAGGCGCCGCTGCCCGGCACCCGCGCGGGCGACATCATCCAGGTCGCGGCGGAAGGCTTCCTGTTGCACGACCGCCTGTTGCGCCCCGCCCAGGTCGGCGTGTCCTCGGCCCCGGCGTCCTGACCTAACTCCCCGCCGCCTCCTTCAGCCGGTAGAGCGCCTCGAGCGCCTCGCGCGGCGTCATGGCGTCGGGGTGCAATCCTTCCAGCAGGTCCAGCGCCGGTGAAGCGACCGCCTTGGCCGGCGCCGGTGCCCGCACCGCCGCCGCCGAGAACAGCGGCAGGTCGTCGATCAGCGCCCTGGGCTTGGCCCCGCCTTCCCGTTCGCCCTTTTCGAGCGCCTCCAGCACCACCCGTGCCCGCTCCACGACAGACGCCGGAAGCCCGGCCAGCTGCGCGACCTGCACCCCGTAGGACCGGTCCGCCGCGCCCTTCTTTACCTCGTGCAGGAAAATGACCTCGCCCTGCCACTCCTTCACGCTGACGGTCGCGTTTTCCACCCCCTCCAGCTTGCCCGCCAGCGCCGTCAGCTCGTGGTAATGCGTGGCAAACAGCGCCCGTGCGCGATTTGCGCCGTGCAGGTGTTCCAGCGTCGCCCAGGCGATCGACAGCCCGTC
>JAGRMS010000094.1 GCA_020441135.1 Pseudooceanicola sp. | reverse complement strand
TATCCAGTTGAGCTAAGGGACCGCTCAGGCCCCGTTCTGCGGACTTTGTGCCCCGCGATCAAGGGGCAAGCGCATGAACACGCTTTCGACGTCCTCGGCATAGCCGACGAATGGGGCGCATTCCGTGAACCCGTGCCGCGCGTAGAAGGCCCGCGCCGGGGCGAAAGCCGGGCGCGATCCGGTCTCCAGCAGCACCTCGGCCATCCCGGCCTCGCGCGCGACCGCCAGCAGGTGGCGCAGCATCTGGTCCGCCAGTCCGCGCCCCCGGTGCGCCTGCCGCACATGCATCGACTTGATCTCGCCCCGCCCGTCGCCCAACGGCTTCAGCGCGCCCATCGCCACGGCTTCGTCGCCTTCGAGGATCGCGAAGAACCGCACCCCGCCTTCGGCCAGCTTCGCCGCAGGCAGCGCGTGAACGCTTTCGGCAGGCGAGGTCGCCTGCATCAGCGCCAGGTGGGTCTCGATCAGCGGCAGGACGCGCGGGTCGGTCGGGGCGATCCCGACAACCGTGCTCAATGCGTCCATACGCTCCGCCGGTTGGTCGCGAAGTTCTCGCCATAGCCGCCAGGGCGCACGTTGGCCTTGCGCAGCTTCGGCTCGCTCACCACCGCCTCGATGCCATTGGCCTCGGCGTAATCCTGTGCCGCCTCCAGCGTCGGGAACCGCAGCCGCACCTGGCTCTGCGTGTCGTCGGACGACGTCCAGCCCATCAGCGGATCGACGTCCCGCGCGCTGGCGGGGGCGAACTCCAGCACCCAGTCGCGGGTCTTGGCGGTACCCGACTGCATCGCGTTGCGGGCTGGCTTGTAGATGCGTGCGCGCATGGGATCGTCACTCCGGCTTGGTCCACGCAATCTTTTGCCACGCCTGCCGCGCGATGCCAAGCGGCAGCGGTGTCGCAACTGGGGCCTTGAAGCCGTCCTGCCACGCCCTTAGCCTTCGCCGGGGTCCGAGGGGACGCAGGAGAGCCAATGCCACAGGATCCGATCACCGCCATCCAGCAGGATCTCTCCGCGGGACGCTTCAGGGCGGCCCGCAAGAAGGCCCAGATCAATCGCAAGAAATACCCGAAGGAGGTCGCCTTTCCCGTCCTCGCGGCGCGCGCGGCGGCGGGCGAGGGCGATCACACCGCTGCCGCCGCAGAGTTCGCCCAGGCGCTGAGGCTCGACCCTTCCAACCATCCGCTGCGCTGCGACCTCGCCATGGCGCTGATCCTGTCGGACCGCGCCGACAGGGTCGAACCCCTTCTCGACGCCGTGCCTGCCGGATCGCCCTCGGCCCCCGTCGCCGACTACATGCGCGCCATGATCGCGATGCGCCGTGCCGACTTCCGTGCCGTCATCGCCGCCGCCGACCGCGCCCTTGCGATCAACCCCGGCATGACCGAGGCGCTTAACCTGCGCGGCATGGCCCAGGCCGAACTGGGTCGGCCCGCCGCCGCCATCGCCGATTTCCGCGCCGCGCTGGCGTGCCAGCCTGCCAACCAGCGGGCCCGTGAAAACCTCGCCGACCGTCTGTCCGAAGCTGGCGACTTCGCCGCCGCCCGGGCTGAATACCGCACCCTCCTGACCATGAATCCCGCCCACGGCCACGCCCTGTTCCGCCTGGCGCAACTGCTGCCCGCTACAGACCTCCCCATGCTGGCCCCGACCATCGAGGCCGCCCTCGGCGCGCGCCCCCGCGACCCGGCGCACGAAGCACTGCTGAACATGGCCGCCGGCACCCTTCACGCGCGCCAGGGCGACACCGCCCGTGCCACGGCGCACCTGAACCGCGCCCACGCCATCGACGCCCGCGCCAGGCCCCCGGGAACGCGGGCGCGCGACAGCTTCGCCCGTGCCGAACGGCTCTTCGCCGACCCGGCCCCGGTTGCCGCCCCCCTCGGCGGTCCACGCCCGATCTTCATCGTCGGAATGCCCCGCTCCGGCTCCACGCTTGTCGAGATGATCCTGACCTCGGCCCCCGGCGTCGCCTCCTGCGGCGAACTGGTGACGGCGGAACGGCTCTACCGTGAATTGATCCAGCCGGCCGCCGCGCTGACGCCCGAACTGATCGCGACGTTCGCAAAAGGCTACCGCGACGCGCTGCCCGACCTGCCCGACGATGCCGCAGCCTTTGTCGACAAGATGCCTGCCAACCACGCCCATCTCGGCCTGCTGCTGTCCGCCTTCCCCGAGGCGCGCGCCGTCGACATGCTGCGCGATCCCAGGGATGTCGCCGCCTCGATGTGGATGCAGCGTTTTGCCGCCGGAGGTATGGCATACGCCTCTTCGATGCGTCACATCGGCGAAGTGGCCAACATCTATCGCCGCCACATGGCGCGCTGGACGGCCATGTTCCCGGATCGCATCCTGACGCTCCGTTACGAAGACCTTGTGCGCGACCTCGAAGGATCCACGCACAGGCTGGCCGAGTTCTGCGGCATCGACTGGACCCCGGCCATGCTGACACCCGAAGCGAACACCGCGACCGTCAGGACGGCGAGTCTCGGTCAGGTCAGGGAAAAGGTCCACACCCGGTCAATCGGGAAATGGGAGATTCTCGGCGGGGGTCTGGACGAATTGACCAAAGTCCTGGAGCCCGGGCTCTGGCCATAGATGCGCCGGGCTTCCGTATCGGCAGCGGGCGTTTCAGCGCCGACGCGCCACCTTCGCTTCCGCCCGCTTGGGCAGGGCTGCCGCAAGGGCCAGGGTCACCAGGCTGATCGTCACCAACAGAATCGTCATTCGGAAGACTCTCCGTAATTGCCGAGCGTCAACTTAGCACGGCCCGCAACCGATTCCCAACAGTTCCGTGACGATTTCTCGCGGTTGGCGCACAATCGCCCCCCGCTCTGCCCGCTGTCCCGCCAAACCGTGGCAATTCCTCCTGACAGAACCCGTCACCAGCCAGACCCGCACACCCTTGCATCGGAACAAAAAGGGTCCAGATTAACGCTGGATAAAGGAATCGCCGCCATGCCCTATGCCAACTCCGACAAGACCCTGCCGATGATGCAGGCGCTTCCCGCCGGCACCCGCCGCGAAAAGCTGGAAGGCGGCCGCAGGCTGGTCATGCAGACCGAATTCCAGCCGGCCGGCGACCAGCCCACCGCCATCGCCGAACTGACCGAGGGCGTGCTCTCCGGCGAACAGAACCAGGTCCTGCTCGGCGCCACCG
>JAGRMS010000531.1 GCA_020441135.1 Pseudooceanicola sp. | reverse complement strand
CCGACCTGGCAGGCGATGCGGCTGTCGCGCAACCGCAACTGGGGCCAGCCGCAGATGATCGCCTTCATCGGGGATCTGAGCCGCGTGGCGGCGCAGCAGCCGGGCTGGAAGGGTCTTTATATCGGCGACATCAGCCAGCCGAGGGGCGGGCCGATGGTGTCCGGTCACTCCAGCCACCAGCTGGGGCTGGACGCCGATATCTGGATGCTGCCCGCCTCGCGCATCGACCTGTCGCGCAAGGATCGCGAGGGGCTGTCCTCGATCGACGTGACCCGCAACAAGGAAGCCTATACCAACGACAACTGGAGCCGGGCGCATCACCGCATCCTCAGGGCGGCGGCCGAAGATCCGCGCGTCGCGCGCATCTTCGTCTCGGCCGCGATCAAGGTGCGCATGTGCGCCGACGAGCGCGGCGACCGCAGCTGGCTGCGGAAGATCCGGCCCTGGTGGAAGCACAACTATCACTTCCACGTCCGCCTCGCCTGCCCGCGCGGGATGCGCGGCTGTTCGGACCAGGACGCGCCGCCCGTCGGCGACGGCTGCGCCGAGGCGCAGAAGTGGGTGGACGACATCCTGAACCCGCCGCCGCCGCGCAAGCCCGACCCGAACGCGCCCAAGGTCAAGCCCAAGCCCCGGCGCGAGATCGTGCTGGCGGACCTGCCGAGACAATGCGCGGGCGTGCTGCAATCCAACTGACGGGGCTTGCGCGGATCGCCCGCAGGGTCTAGAGGCCACTTCGCCCGCCGTCCCGGCGGGCCAAGTCGCCGCAACCTTGTCAAAAACGGGCACAGCATGAACCGCATTCTTCCCGGCATCCTTGCCATGGCCGCCATCGTCGTGGCCTCGAACATCCTCGTCCAGTTCCTGTTCGGCCAGTGGCTGACCTGGGGCGCCTTCACCTATCCCTTCGCCTTCCTCGTCACCGACCTGATGAACCGCCTCTATGGCGCGGGGCCTGCCCGGCGCGTCGTGGCCGCGGGTTTCGCCGTGGGCGTCGTCTGCTCGTTGATCGGCACGCAGATTGTCGGCGAGTTCGGGCCGCTGGTGACTCTGCGCATCGCGCTCGCCTCGGGCCTTGCCTTCCTCGTCGCGCAGATGAGCGACGTGGCCGTCTTCTCGGCCCTGCGCGCGGGACAATGGTGGCGCGCGCCGCTGGTCTCGACCCTGGTCGGCGCGACGCTCGACACCGCGCTGTTCTTCTCCGTCGCCTTCGCCGCCGGGCTGGCCTGGATCGAACCCGCCAACGACGTCGCTTGGGCGAACGAGGCCCTGCCGCTGCTGGGCATTGGCCCCGTCGCGCCGCTCTGGGTATCGCTCGCGGTGGCCGACTGGAGCGTCAAGATCGCCCTGGCGCTGATCGCGCTGGTGCCGTTCCGGATGATCGTCAGGCGGCTGCGGCCCGCGGCCGCCTGACGGGATCGCCTACAGCCCGAGACCGAACAGCGGATCGTCGATCGGGTAGATGTCCTCGTAGCCGATCGCCTCGACGAAATCCGACCGCGACAGGTCGGCCGCCATGACGTTGCGCAACACCGCGATGTCCTTGCCGGCAGCCGAGATCACCGCGCCATCGGTGTCGTCCCGGAAACTGAGATCGCCGAAGACCAGGTTGTCCTCGCCACCGAAGACAAAGGAATGCGACCCAATCAGGCCAATGAAGTCGGTGCCCGACCGGAAGTCCATGATCTGTGCCACGTTCTGCCCCGGAGCGAAGGCGCTGTTGGCCTCGAGCACGAAGAGGTCGCTGCCCTTGCCGCCCCTCATCACGTTCACTTCGGCGGCATAGCCGTAGCCATAGCCGTCGCCGCCGACCAGCAGGTCGTTCCCCGCGCCACCAACCAGGTTGTCGTTTCCCACGCCGCCAATCAGCACGTCGCTGCCGCCGCGTCCGACCAGCCGGTCGTTGCCGTCCCCGCCCTGCAACAGATCGCCTCTGGAACCGCCCCCGATGGCGTCATTGCCCCCGGCCCCGTCGATGGACTGGGCAAAGTTGCCGAGACCCTTCAGCAGGTTGTCCTTGGCTTCGGTTCCCGTCAGCGATTCGAACCCGGTAATACGGTCGATATCGCCGTTCGGTTTCTCGACAATGTTCACGCCCGCGTCGCGCTTCAGGGTAATGCCGCCGCCCCGCACGAGGCTGTATGCGATGAAATCACCGCCCGTTCCGCCGGTGTAGCTGTCGTCGCCCGTCGTCGCGAAAACCGAATGAAAGCCGTTGCTGAACACGAAGGTGTCGTCGCCCCGCCCGCCGATATGCGACGAGCCGTGGTCCGGGAAGGTCAGCGTCCCGTTGCCGTCGGTGGTCACGTCGTATGTGAAACCGGTCAGGAAGTTGTTCAGGGCCGCATTGGCCCCGCTGGTGCGGTAGGTATCGGTCAACGCCTTGAGAAAGTCCGACGCATCCACCACGTCGCCGCCGAAATCGATTTCGACAAGCGTAACGGTCTGCGATCCCCGCCCGGCCTTCGGGCCTTCGATGGTCAGGCCCGTCACCGCGCCGCCGGATTGTTCGACCGTCACCGACAGGCCGGAATAGCGGTCGGCAAAGGTGGTGGCTTCGCCGGTCACGGTCCGTTTCATGGACCCGCGAAGGGTTTCCTCGATGAGGTCTTGCCACATGGATTCGGAGGTGAAGAAGCGGAAGCTCTGTTCATAGACGGTAACGGTCAGGTCGCTGGTCATGGGAAATCCCTGGAGTTGAACGCCGAAAACAATCCGCCGCCGGGGCGGTCGCAAACGGTATTAACCATTGGTTCCCCGCAAAAACAATGACTTGTTTCGCGTCTCTGGAAGTGCTGCCCAAAATTGATGCAGCATCCGGGCAACATTTCCGGGCAGCGGCGCGCAGGGGCGAAAAATCCATTGACCGTTAACGCAATCGTGCCACCATCGCAGTCAGTGGCAACAACAGAAAAGGAGGTGATCCAGTGTCGAGAAAGGTATTGGAGCAAGGTGTCGGAACAGATCGGGAGGTGGCCGTCTAGGCAATCCCGGACGGCGTATTCGCCCGCTCTGACCACTTGAGGTCTAACCGACCTTCCTCCTAAGAACTTTCGATAAGGGCCGTCCGACCACTCGGGCGGCCCTTTTTGATTGCGCCGCGCCGCGCTAATATCCGCGTCATGCTGTATGTTTCCGATACCGTCGCGATCCAGGACTGGGAGCTGACCGAGAGCTTCATGCGCGCTTCCGGCCCGGGCGGGCAGAACGTCAACAAGGTCTCCTCGGCGGTGGAACTGCGGTTCGAGGCGGAACGCTCGCCCAGCCTGTCGCCCGCCGTCAAGGCGCGGCTGAAGCGGCTGGCGGGGCGGCGGTGGAGCCTGGACGGCGCTCTGATCCTCCAGGTCGACACCACCCGCAGCCAGGCCCAGAACCGCGAGATCGCACGGGCGCGGCTGGCCGAGCTGATCGCCCGCGCGCTGGTGCCGCCCAAGCGTCGCATCCCGACCAAGCCGACCAAGGGCAGCATCCGCCGCCGCCTGGACGCCAAGACGCAACGCGGCGAAATCAAGGCCTTGCGCAGCAAGCCGGCCGACCCGTAGGAAGGGCGCGAAGATTGGGAGAACAGCCATGAGACTGGACGGCAAGACGGCCATCGTGACCGGCGGCGCATCGGGCTTCGGCGCGGGCATCGTTGCGAAATTCATCGCCGAGGGCGCGCGGGTGATGATCGCCGACATCAACGGCGATGCGGCGGCGACCGCGGCCCGCGGCCACGGCAATGCGGCGACGGCGCAGGCGGTCGACGTCTCGAAGGTCGCATCGGTCGACGAGATGGCCCGCGCCGCGCTGGCGGCTTTCGGGCATGTCGACATCCTGGTGAACAACGCCGGGATCACCCACCTGCCGACCCCGATGGAGGAGGTTTCCGAGGAGGAATTCGATCGCGTCTTTGCCGTCAACTGCAAGTCGGTCTACCTGACCGCCCGCGCGCTGGCGGGTCACATGAAGGGCCGCAAGACCGGCGCGATCCTCAATGTCGCCTCGACCGCCGGGCTGTCGCCCAGGCCCCGGTTGAACTGGTACAACGCTTCCAAGGGCTGGATGATCACCGCGACGAAGACCATGGCGGTGGAGCTGGCGCCCGCGGGCGTGCGGGTCAACGCGCTCTGC
>JAGRMS010000530.1 GCA_020441135.1 Pseudooceanicola sp. | reverse complement strand
AGGTCGAATGCCTCGGCTCCTGCGCGAACGCGCCGATGGCGCAGATCGGCAAGGACTACTACGAGGATCTGACCGCCGCACGGCTGGAAGAAATCCTCGACGCGCTGGCGGCGGGGCAGGTGCCGGTGCCGGGTCCGCAGAACGGGCGTTACGCGGCCGAGCCGCTCTCGGGCCTGACCAGCCTGACCGAGTTCGACAGCGGCCAGACGAAATACAACGCCAGCGTGCAGCTGGCGACCGACATTGGCGACACGGTCAAGCGGATCGACGGGACCGAGGTGCCGCTGCTCGCGCCTTGGCGTCATCGCGTCGATGCCGCGACCTCGACCACCGCGGACCCGAAAGAGCCGGAGCCTTCGGCGAATGTCCCGGCGGACAAGACCGGGATCACCAAGCAGGAAGCGCAGGCGGAATCGACCGGTTCGCCCGAGCCCTCCAAGCCCGCGACGCTGAGCGAGGCGCGGGGCGGCAAGCCGGACGATCTGAAGATGATCAAGGGCGTCGGCGGCAAGCTCGAAGAACTGCTGCACTCGATGGGTTACTACCACTACGACCAGATCGCCGGCTGGACGGCGGAGGAAGTCGCCTGGGTCGACCAGAACCTCAAGGGGTTCAAGGGCCGGGTGACGCGGGACACCTGGGTCGACCAGGCCCGGCACCTGTCCACCGGCGGCGAGACGGAGTTCTCAAGGAAGGCCAAGAAGGACGACATCTACAAGAATTGATCGGGGATTGATCGGAACGGCACGGGGACAGGGGTATGACGAGCATCGAGGACCGCGCAGAGTGTGAGCGGCGCTGCTGGCAGATCGCCGCGGCGGCGGGCATCGGCCTGTTCCTGCTCCTCTGGGCCTTCGCGCCGCTTGGCTTCCTGAAACCGGTCTTGTTCGGCATTTTCGCCTTTGCCGGGGTCGGCCTGGGGCTGATCTATACGCGCTGCCCGTCGGTGACGCCGGCGGCAAAGCCCGTGAAGGCAGCGGAAGCGCCGCCAAGGGTCGAAGCGCCGAAGCCGGCTGCGGAAGCCAGGCCCGACGCCCAGGCCGCGCCGGACCCTGCGGCGGCATCGAAGGCCGAAGCCGCACCGGAGCAGCAGGCGAGGAAACCCGAGGCCGTCGCCGCCGGATACGGCTTGGTAAAGCCCTCGGCGGCCTTGCCGGGACAAGGCGAACTCGCGGCGCGCAAGGGCAGCTGGCGCTATGCGGCACCCGCGGCCGCCCCCGCCGGGGCACCGGCGCGGCTCGGCGGGCCGCGTGACGGCAAGGCGGATGATCTCAAGAAGATCAAGGGCATCGGACCCAAGCTTGAACAGTTGCTGAACGGCATGGGCTTCTACCACTTCGACCAGATCGCCGCCTGGGGCGAGGCCGAGGTCGCCTGGGTCGACCGGAACCTCGAAGGCTTCAAGGGCCGGGTCAGCCGCGACGGCTGGGTGGCGCAGGCGGCGGCGCTGGCGGGCGGGGCAGGCTGATGGGCAACCGCGAGGCCATCAATGCGCAGGGTCGCCGCACCGCCGTGCTGATTGCGCTGGCCGGGCTGTTCTGGATCGCCGCGACCTGGGCGGGCGGGCAGTTCGGCTGGGCCCAGCGCACCCGTGCGCTGTTCGATCTTGCGGCGCTGGCCGTCTTCGGACTGGCGCTGTGGCAGATATTCACTCTCTGGCGCGCGCGCCGGAACGACAAGGGCTAGGCTGATGCTGAAAGATCAGGACCGGATTTTCACCAACCTCTACGGGATGCATGACCGCACCCTGAAGGGGGCGATGGCGCGGGGCCACTGGGACGGGACGGCCGGCATCATCGCCAAGGGACGCGACTGGATCATCGACCAGATGAAGAAGTCCGGCCTGCGCGGGCGCGGCGGGGCCGGTTTCCCGACCGGGCTCAAGTGGTCCTTCATGCCCAAGGAAAGCGACGGTCGCCCGGCCTACCTGGTGGTGAACGCGGACGAATCCGAACCCGGCACCTGCAAGGACCGCGAGATCATGCGCCACGATCCGCATACGCTGATCGAAGGCTGCCTGATCGCCTCCTTCGCGATGAACGCGCACGCCTGCTACATCTACATCCGCGGCGAATACATCCGCGAGAAGGAGGCGCTGCAGAACGCCATCGACGAGGCTTATGACGCGGGCCTGCTGGGCCGGAACGCGGCCAAGTCGGGCTGGGATTTCGACCTCTACCTGCACCACGGCGCCGGGGCCTATATCTGCGGCGAGGAAACCG
>JAGRMS010000093.1 GCA_020441135.1 Pseudooceanicola sp. | reverse complement strand
GAGGTGTCGAGGCCGCCGGAGTAGGCCAGCACGACTTTCTTGGGCGCGGACATGCGAGGGTTCCTTGGATAACAGGTCGGACGCGGGGTTATCCCGTTTCGCCCTGCTGGGCAAGCATCCCGCTCAGCCCGCCATCCGCGTCGCCAGCTCCGACTGGAAGGCCGCCTTGGACATCTGGTAGCCCTGCAGGATCTCGCGCAGGTCGACCTCTTCGCCGCGGCCGGCCTTCGCCATCCGTTCGCCATGCTGGCACAGCATCGCGAAATGCGCGAAACCGAGGTTCATCGCGCTGCCCTTCAGGAAATGCAGGTCGGCTTCCAGCCTGCCCGGATCGGCGGCGGCGCGCAGGCGGCCGGTGACGTCCTCGACCTCTTCCAGGAAGACCTCCACCACCTCGGCGAAGTCTTCCTCGCCGATCTCGGCACGCAACTCGTTGACCCTTGACCATTCGATCATGATGCATCCTCGCTCCCACTTCCCCGGGAACAACCCTAGGCAGAACGCCATGAAGACCGGGTTAAGGCGCGGCCAGATCGCGACAATTTTCGGATTCAAGTCCTGTTAAGGCGGCTGCGCGACAAGGGGGGCGATGCCACCTTGAAGGGCCGGAACCGTGCGCACGACCGAGTCACAGATCAGAACCGGGGCCCAGTCGGGCTCGGTCCGGACCGTGCTGGTCGTGGACGACAGCCGCCTGCAACGCCGCATCCTCGGCGCGATGCTGAAGAAATGGGGCTTCGACGTGATCGAGGCGGAATCCGGCGACGATGCGCTGGCGATCTGCGAGGTGGCGCAACCCGACCTGATCCTGTCCGACTGGATGATGCCCGGCATGGACGGCCTCGATTTCTGCCGCGCCTTCCACCAGTTGCCCAGCGACCGTT
This sequence comes from Pseudooceanicola sp., assembly GCA_020441135.1. GTDB lineage: Bacteria > Pseudomonadota > Alphaproteobacteria > Rhodobacterales > Rhodobacteraceae > Seohaeicola_A. The sequence goes on along the minus strand of JAGRMS010000093.1, from coordinate 5,951 downwards.
ACGGCTATTTCATCCTGCTCACCTCGAAAAGCGAGAAGATCGAGATCGCGCAGGGTCTCGACGCCGGGGCCGACGATTTCCTGACCAAGCCTGTCAGCGCCGAGGAACTGCGCGCCCGCATTTCGGCGGGCGACCGCATCGTCGCCATGCAGCGGGAACTCTCGGACAAGAACCGCATCATCGGCGAAACGCTCGGGCGGTTGCAGGCGGTCTACGATTCGATCGACCGCGACCTGCAACAGGCCCGCAAGATCCAGCAGTCGCTGGTGCCGCGCCTGTCCCAGGACTTCGGCGCCTCGCGGGTCAGCCTGCTCTTGAAACCCTGCGGCCATATCGGCGGCGACCTGGTCGGCATGTTCACCCCGCGCGACGGGCAGGTGGCCTTCTACTCCATCGACGTGTCGGGCCACGGCATCACCTCGGCCCTGATGACCGCGCGCCTTGGCAGCTATCTCAGCCCCAACTACGTCGATCAGAACCTCGGCGTTGACCATACGGGCGACAACCTGCGCCTGCGCGATCCTCTGGCGGTGGCGGAAGACATGAACGCCCGCCTTCTCGCCGATCGGGGGATCGAGGAGTATTTTACCATGGCCTATGCCACGGTGGATCTGACCACCGGCCTTCTCCGCATGGTGCAGGCCGGCCACCCCCACCCGCTGCTGATCCGCGCCAACGGGGCGATGGACTTCATCGGCAAGGGCGGAATGCCGGTCGGCCTGATGCCGCAGGCCCCCTTCGGCGTGACCGAGCTGACGATGATGCCCGGCGACCGCCTTCTCCTCTACACGGACGGCTTTACCGAGGCGCCCGTCGCCGGGCGCGCGATGCTGGAGCCTGAAGGGCTGCTGCAACTGGTCGGGCGCTGTCCGCCAGACCAGCTCGGCCAGGAATGGCTCGAGGATCTGTTCTGGAACCTGACCGAGGTGATGGACCCGGACCAGACCATGGACGACGACGTCTCGGCCACCCTGTTCGAATTCAACGGGAATTGAGCCTGGCGAAGGCCCGGGTGAAATGCCGGTCGCCGGGATTGCCCAGCAGGCTTGCCGCCTGCCCGATGTCGGCCCAAAGCGCCGTGTGGCCCGGCTCGCCCGGTTCGCCCAGGCACAGGACCGGGCGGGCGATGTAGATGGTGCAAAGCTTCTCGGCCCAGAGGTCGTATTCCGGCATGTAGGCAAAGCGCCGGAACGCCCCGAACCGCACCGGCGCGGCGATGTGCCAGCCGGTCTCCTCGAACACCTCGCGGTGCAGCGCCGCAATCGGCGATTCGCCCGCATCGATGCCACCGCCCGGCAGCTGGATTTCCGGCTCCGGCTCGTCCTGGTGGGTCAGCAGCAGACGCCCCTCCAGCGGCAGGATCGCATAGGCCCCAAGTCGGCGCTGATACCGCTGCCCCGCCCGTGGCCCCTCTCCAAAACGCCTGATCATGGCCGAAACCCTTTATCCACGCCTTGCCGCCCCTATATAGCGGCGGTATGCCAAGACCCAGGCCCCAAGGAAACCCCATGACGCTCGGACAGAAACTCGCGTGGGACGATACCGTCCTGCCCTTCCAGCTTGACGCCTGCGACATCCGCGGCCGGGTCGCCCGGCTGGACGGGGTGCTGGACGGCATCCTGAAGCAGCACAATTACCCCCTCCAGGTCGAGGCGCTGGTGGCCGAGATGGCCCTGCTGACCGCGCTGATCGGCCAGACGATGAAGCTGCGCTGGAAACTGTCGCTGCAGGTGCAGTCCGACGGCCCCGTCCGCATGATCGCGACCGACTACTACGCCCCCGAAGCCGAGGGCGAGCCCGCGCGCATCCGCGCCTACGCCAGCTATGACGCCGACCGCCTGACCGGCGGTGGCGCGATGGACCAGGTGGGCAAAGGCTATTTCGCCGTGCTGATCGACCAGGGCGAAGGCACGACCCCCTACCAGGGCATCACCCCGCTGAACGGTGTCAGCCTCGCCGAATCGGCGGGCGCCTATTTCGCGCAGTCCGAACAGCTGCCGACGCGGTTTTCGCTCAGCTTCGGCCGCGCCTCCGTGCCCGGTGGCGTGGAAAGCTGGCGCGCGGGCGGGATCATGATCCAGCACATGCCCAAGGCGTCGCCCTTCGTCGCGAAGACCGAAGGCGAAGGCGCGATTCTGGCCGCCGCCGATCTGGTGGATGGCGAGGAAGGCGAGAACTGGAACCGGGTGAACATCCTGCTGGATACGGTGGAGGAGATGGAGCTGATCGGCCCCACGGTCCCGCCGACCGACCTGCTGGTGCGCCTCTTCCACGAGGAAATCCCGCGCGTGTTCGATTCGACGCCGGTGCGCTTCGGCTGCACCTGCTCGGAAGAGCGGGTGCGGCAAAGCCTGTCGATCTATTCCGCCCGCGACATCGCGCGGATGACGACGGACGACGGGCTTGTGACGGCGGATTGCCAGTTCTGCTCGGCACATTACGAACTCGACCCGAAAACGGTCGGGTTCGAGGCGGAAGAGCCAAGGGATGGCTGACCTCGCGGCCTCCCTGCGGGCGGCGCTCGCACGCCCGGGGGCGCCGTCTTCGGATTTCGACCTGAACCCCGCGGTCGAGCGGCCCGATACCGTGAAACTGCGCGAGGCCGGCGTGCTGATCGCGGTCACGCTGGACGGGGCAGAGCCGCGCGTGCTGCTGACCAAGCGGTCGTCGGGCCTGCAACACCACCCCGGCCAGATCGCCTTTCCGGGCGGCAAGGTGGAACCGACCGACGCCGACGTCACCGCCGCCGCCCTGCGCGAGGCGCGCGAGGAAGTCGGCCTGCCCGAGACGCTGCCCGAGATCGTCGGGCTGATGCCCTCGCACGAGACGGTGACAGGCTTCCGCGTGACGCCGGTGGTCGCCGTGGTGCGCGAGCCGTTCACCATCATGCCGGACCCCAGCGAAGTGGACGAGGTGTTCCTGACCCCGCTCTCGCACCTGCTGGACCCGGCGAACTACATGATCGAATCGCGCCGCTGGCGCGGGATGCGGCGCAAGTATTTCATCGTGCCCTGGGGCCCCTACTACATCTGGGGCGCCACCGCCCGGATGCTGCGCGCGCTGGCGGCGCAGATGGCGCCGTGATGCGGGTCGGGGGCGACTGGCGGCAGAACCGGGCCACCCAGGCCGTCTGCGCCGCCATCGCCCGCGACGGCGCGCAGGCGCTCTTCGTCGGCGGCTGCGTGCGCAACGCCCTGCTGGGCGCGCCGGTCAACGACATCGACATCGCCACCGATGCGACGCCCGATCAGGTCATCGCGCTGGCCGGGGCCGCCGGGATCAAGGCCGTGCCGACCGGCATCGCCCATGGCACCGTTACGCTGGTCTCGGGCGGCATCCCCCACGAGGTCACGACCTTCCGCCGCGACGTGGAAACCGACGGGCGGCGCGCCGTCGTGGCCTTTTCCACCCGCGTCGAGGAAGACGCGGCGCGGCGCGATTTCACCATGAACGCGCTCTATGCCACGGCGGATGGCACGGTGATCGACCCGCTGGACGGGCTGGCCGACCTGCAAGCCCGCCACGTCCGCTTCATCGGCAAGGCCGAGGATCGTATCCGCGAGGACTACCTCCGTTCGCTCCGCTTCTTCCGCTTTCACGCCTGGTACGGCGATGCCGCAAACGGCATGGACCCGGACGCCATCGCCGCCATTGCCGACAACCTCGACGGTCTCGAGACACTGTCCCGCGAACGCGTCGGGGCCGAGACGCTGAAACTCCTCGCCGCTCCCGATCCCGCCCCCGCCGTGGCGGGCCTGCGCAGCACCGGGGCGATGGCGCGGCTGCTGCCCGGTGCCGACGACACCGCCCTGGCCCCGCTCGTTCATCTGGAGACCGAGGCCGGGGCCGACCCCGACCCGATCCGCCGCCTTGCCGCGCTGGGGGGCGACCTCGCCGGCGCGCTCCGCCTCAGCCGGGCGCAGACGGCGCAGCTCGACAGGCTGCGCGATGGCATCGGCAGCACGATGGCTGCCGCCGAACTGGGCTACAGGCTGGGCGCGACAGACGCCCGCGACGTGCTGCTGCTGCGCCATGCGCTGATGGGCACGCCCTGGGATACCAAGGCTGCCAAGGACACGGAAACAGGCTCTAACCAAACCTTTCCCGTCAAGGCCGGCGACCTGATGCCCGCGCTGCAAGGCCCGGAGCTGGGCCAGCGCCTGGCCGAACTCGAAGCCCGCTGGATCGCCTCGAACTTCACCCTGACGAAGGCCGACCTGCTGAAAGCGGACAAGACGGGGTGACAAATCCCCCCGGATCGGCTATCGGACCCACCATGACACGTCGGAAGGATGCGCGAATGTACCTCGGGATCTGGTTTATCTGACCACATCCCCCGTGATGGGGTGATGGGTCCGCGTCACCTCACAGTACATCTGCGTCCGCCTGCCTGGCCTGGAGCCTTCCGACATGTTCCGCTTCTTCGAAAACCTTGTGAATCCCTATGTCGACTACGTCGAAAAGGACGTGCCGCCGAACCGGCTCTGGCCCTTCCTGCGGGACTATTGTCGGCCCTTCTGGACCGTCTTCGCCTGGACCGGCTTCCTGTCGGTCGTTGTCGCCGCCATCGAGATCTGGCTGATCTGGTACATGGGCCGGATGGTCGACCTGATGGAAGGCGACCCGGCGCAGGTCTGGGCCGCCCACGGGGCAGAGTTCATCGCCGTCGCCGTCTTCGTCGTTCTGGTACGCCCGGCGGTGCATACGCTGGACGTGCTGCTGCTGAACAACGCCGTGCTGCCGAATTTCGGCACGCTGATCCGCTGGCGGGCGCATCGCCACGTCCTGCGCCAGTCGGTCGGCTGGTTCGAGAACGATTTCGCGGGCCGCATCGCCAACCGCATCATGCAGACCCCCCCGGCGGCGGGCGAGGTGGTGTTCCACGTCTTCGACGCGATTTCCTATTCGCTTGCCTATCTCATCGGCGCGGCGGTGCTGCTGTCGACCTCCGAGGTGCTGCTGCTGATCCCGCTGGTGATCTGGTTCGCGCTCTATGCCAGCCTGATCCGCTGGACCATCAGCCGCGTCGGCCCGGCGTCCGAGGCCGCGTCGAACGCGCGCTCGGCGGTGACGGGCCGGGTGGTGGACGCCTATACCAACATCGCAACCGTCAAGATGTTTGCCGACGACGCGCAGGAACTCGACTACGCGAAGGAAGCCATCGAGGAAACCCGCCGCACCTTCCGGGCCGAGATGCGCATCTACACCACGATGGACCTCGCCCTTGTCACCCTGAACGGCCTGCTGATCGCGGGCATCGTCGGCTGGGGCATCGCGCTGTGGATGCAGGGCAGCGCGACGGTCGGGGTGGTGGCGGCGGCTTCGGCCCTGACGCTGCGGCTGAACGCGATGACCGGCTGGATCATGTGGGCGCTGACGACCTTCTTCCGCGAACTCGGGGTCGTGGCCGAGGGGATGCAGACCATCGCCCAGCCGATCGACCTCGTGGATGCACCCGACGCAAGGCCGCTCAAGCTGACCGAGGGCCGCATCGAACTGCGCGAGCTGTCGCACCACTACGGGCGCGGCGCGGGCGGGCTGGACCGCATCAGCCTGACCATCCAACCGGGCGAAAAGATCGGCCTCGTGGGCCGTTCCGGCGCGGGCAAGTCCACGCTGGTCAAGCTGCTCCTGCGCTTCTACGACGCCGAATCCGGCGAAATCAGGATCGACGGGCAGGACATCGCGCGGGTCACGCAATCGAGTCTAAGAAGGCAGATCGGCATGGTGCAGCAGGACAGCTCCCTCCTGCACCGCTCGGTCCGCGACAACCTGCTCTATGGCCGCCCCGAGGCGACCGAGGCGCAGATGATCGAGGCCGCGAAACAGGCCGAGGCGCATGACTTCATCCTGACGCTGGAAGACAGCATGGGCCGCACCGGTTACGACGCGCTGGTGGGCGAACGGGGCGTGAAACTCTCGGGCGGCCAGCGGCAGCGCATCGCGCTGGC
>JAGRMS010000529.1 GCA_020441135.1 Pseudooceanicola sp. | reverse complement strand
GGCATGGGCGGCATGATGTAAGCATCGCCGTTCCATCCGGAACCGCATCGGGAGGGGGCCGCCACGCGCGGCCCCTTTTCCGTTTGCATCCCGGCGCTTCCCCTCGTCGTCACGCCCGGGGCGATGAAGCGATTTGAGTATTTGGAAAGAGAAGAAGCAGGGCGCGGCGCCCCTTGTTTCTTCTCTTTCCAAATATCTCCGGGGGGAGGCCGCAGGCCGGGGGGCAGCGCCCCCCTGCCACGCTTGGCTCACGCCTCCCGCTCGATCCCGCCGCGCCGTTCCAGCCAGCGGGCAACCAGCCAGACCAGCAGCGCCCAGGCGGACCCGAGCGACCAGCCGGCCAGCACGTCCGAGGGCCAGTGGACGCCGAGGTAGACGCGGCTGACCCCGACCAGCACGGAGATCAGCGCGGCCGCGGCGATGTAGAAGGCGCGCAGGCGGTGGCTTTCTTCGCCGCGGGCCAGCATCACGGCGAGGGTCAGCCAGGTCACGGTCGCCATCAGCGTATGGCCCGAGGGGAAGGAGGCCGAGACGACCTCGACCCCGTGCGGCACGAGATCGGGGCGGGGCCGGTCGAAGCCCAGCTTGGCGAGGTTCGACAGCGCCTGTCCGCCCAGCACGGCGGCGAGCAGGAACAGGGCCGAGGCGCGCTGGCGGCGGATCAGCAGGAAGGCGAAGACCAGCCCCGTCACCAGCGTCAGAACGGTGAAACCGCCAAGCGCCGTGAGGTCGCGCAGGGCGATCGCGGCTGAATGCCCGCCGATCGGGGTGGCCGGGTCGGCGGGATCGCGCAGCGCCAGCAGCACGGTGCGGTCGAAGGCGTGCAGGTCGCCTTCGAGCATCTCCTCCGACAGGCCGATGAAGGCCCAGAGCCCCCCGGCGATGGCGAGGAAGGCCAGCAGGGTGACGGTCTCGACCCGGGCGGCGAGGGCGCGAAGCAGGCGAAGGGCGGGCATGACGGCAGTCTGGACGCGCATTCAGAAGCGGTCCAGCGGGATTTTCAGGTAGGCGCGGCCGTCGCTGTCGGGGGCGGGCGGGCGTCCGGCGCGCAGGTTCATCTGGAGCACATGCAGCATCCGGTCGGGCAGCGACAGGGTGGCATCGCGCCTTTGGCGCAGGGCGACGTAATCCTCGCGCGACACGCCGCCGCCGACGTGGGCGTTGTGGCGGCGCTGGTCGGCGACCGTCGCCTCCCACGCCGGATCCTTGCGGGTGTCGGTGCCGTAGTCGTGGCCGACGAAGAGCCGGGTCGTGTCGGGCAGGGCCAGCAGCGCCTGGAGCGAGTCGTAGAGCTGCCCGGCATCGCCGCCGGGAAAGTCGGCGCGGGCGGTGCCGGCGTCGGGCATCATGAAGGTATCGTGGACAAAGGCGGCGTCGCGGCCGACGACATAGGTGATCGACCCCATGGTGTGGCCGGGGCTGAACATCACACGGACGGGCAGATTTCCGATGGTGAAGGTGTCTCCGCCAGTGAAGAGGCGGGCGAAATCGCGGGATGGGTCGAAGGCGTCGGGCAGGTGGTAGAGGCCGCGCCAGAGTCCGGCGATGTCGCGCACCTTCTCGCCGATCCCGTTCGGGACCGAAAGCCGGTCGGCCAGCCAGCCCGAGGCCATCAGGTGATCGGCGTGGGGGTGGGTGTCGAGCACCCAGTCGATCTGCACCCCCTCGGACCGCGCGTGGCGCAGGATCGCCTCGGGGCCCTGCGTGTCCGTCCGCGCGGCCCTGGGGTCGAACCCCATCACCATGTCGATCAGCGCGGCGCGGCGGGTCTCGGGGCAGGTGACGAGATACTGGATGCTGCCGGTGTCCTTGTCGTGGAACCCCGTCACATCGGGGGAACCGGGCCCCTGCGAGGGGCTGGTGCGGGAAAGCGGCATGGTCACTCCGTCTGGTCTTCCTGGACAGGAATGCGTAAGGCGCGGGAAATGTTCCCGGAGGGGCTGGCGATGGCGATGACTCCCGACTTCCTGCGCGAGATGCGGCCCGGTGAGGAACCCCAGGTCGACGCCCTGCTGCGCGCGGCCTTCGGCGGGGCGGAGGAAGCTGACCTTGTTCACCTGCTGCGCCGGTCGCGCGAGATGGCGGGCGAGATGGTGATGGCGGCGGGCGATCAGGTGGTGGCCTATTCCGGCCTGTCGCGGATGGTGGGGCCGAAGGGCTGGCTCTGTCTCGCCCCGGTGGCCGTCGCGCCGGACTGGCAGGGGCGGCGGGTCGGCAAGCGGATGATCGGGCTGATCGCGGAATGGGCGCGGATTTCCGGCACGACGGTCGTCGTGCTGGGGCACGCTGGCTTTTACGGCAAGGCCGGTTTCAGCGCGGCACGGGCGGCGCGGCTGACCTCGCCCTATCCGGTTGACCATACGCTGCTGGCGGGTCCGGGCGCGGACGCGCCCGCGGCGGCGCTGGTCTATCCCAAGGCCTTCGGCTGAGGCTCAGACCCCGAGCCGGTCGCGCAGGCCGTACCAGGTCATCGCCAGCACCAGCAGGGGCGAGCGCAGGGCGGCCCCGCCCGGGAAGGCGGGCGCGGGGACGCGGGCCATGGTGTCGAAACCTTCGGCCTGGCCCTGCACCGCCAGCGCCATCAGCTGCCCGGCATGGGTCGCCGTGCCGAGGCCGTGGCCGGAATAGCCCGAGGCCGACAGGATGTTGGGCGCAAGCCGCGCAAGGTAGGGCATCCGCTTCATGGTGATCGCCAGCGTGCCGCCCCAGGCGTGGTCGATGCGCACGTCTTTCAGGTGCGGGAAGATCTGCACCATCGGCTTGCGCACCGTGGCGGCGATGTCGGCGGGGAAGCGGTAGCCATAGCTTTCGCCGCCGCCGAACAGCAGGCGCCCGTCCTCGGACAGGCGGAAGTAGTTGACCACGAATTTCGTATCGGCCACCGCCACGTCCTGCGTCAGCACGCGGGCGGCGTCCTCGCCCAGCGGCTCGGTCGCGACGATGAAGTTGTTGATCGGCATCACCCGCGCCGCAACCCGGGCGTTCAGCCCGCCGAGGTAGCCGTTGCAGGCGAGGATGACGTGATCGGCGGTGACTTTCCCCTCCGCCGTGATCACCGTTGCAGGGCGGCCTTCCTCGATCGACAGCACCTGGCTGCCTTCGCAGATCCGCGCGCCCGCCCCGACCGCCGCCCGCGCCAGTCCGAAGGCATAGCGCAGGGGGTGCAGGTGGCCCGCGCCCCTGTCGAGCAGGCCGCCGCGGTAGGCGGGGGAAGGGCAGAGGGCCTGCATTCCCCCTTCGTCCAGCCGTTCGGTCGCGTAGCCGTAGCGCGCCTCGAGCAGGTCGGCATAGGCATGGGCCTCGCGCGTCTCGCCCGGGGTGAAACAGGCGGTGGCGACGCCGGGCTTCAGGGCGCAGTCGATGCCGTGCCGGGCGATCAGGTCGCGCACCAGCGCCTTGGCGTCCTCGGCCAGCGCCCAGAGGCGGTCGGCCTCTGGCTCGCCCATCAGGGTGATCAGGTCGTCCTGATACATCCTCTGGCCGCTGCCCAGCTGGCCGCCGTTGCGCCCGGAGGCGCCGAAGCCGACGCGATGCGCCTCCAGAAGGATGACGGATAGCCCCGCCTCGGCCAGGTGCAGCGCCGCCGAGAGGCCGGTGTAGCCGCCGCCGACGATGCAGACGTCCGCCCGCGTGTCGCCCCGCAAGGGCGCGAAGGGGGCAGGCGGCGTGGCGGTGGCGGCATACCAGCTGGGCGGGTAGTGTCCCGGGCGGTCGTTGGAAAAGAGCAGGTCCATACCTTCGGGATACGCCGCGGCCGGCGTGGATGCAAAGCCTAACGGTAGGCGGCGCTTTCGGCCTGCATCCGGGCGATGTAGTCGCGCAGCAGGGCGACGCGGCGGGGGCGGAAGCTGTCATTGGTCACGGCCAGCGCCTCGATCTTGTCGATCAGGAACTGGCGGAAGTCCCGGCGCAGGCAGCACCAGGCCAGCACCACGATGGAGCGTTCGGTATAGACGATGGCCAGGGGCCAGATTCGCCGCCGGGTCGTCGCGCCGGTGCCGTCGGTGTAGGTGATGTCGACGGCAATCTCGTCCCAGCTGGCCTGCCGCAGGTCGGTCAGGTCGACCCCGGCCATCGGCGGCCGGGTGAAGCGGTGGACCATCACCACGGCGTGGGCGGCCTGGCGCTGCTGGCGCTCGGGCAGGCTGGCGATGATCTTGGCCAGCGCCGCCTCGCCCGCCGCCGCCAGAGCGGTGTCGCCGCGATGGGCCACCTCGGCGAGGCCCAGCACCAGCGCCTCGATCTCCAGCCGGTCGAAGGACTGCGGCGGCAGGGCGGGGTCTTCGGTCAGGGTGAAGCCGTAGCCCGGCGCGCCGTCGATCACCGCGCCCGCCGCCCGCAGCGAATCGATGTCGCGGTAGAGTGTGCGGGTCGACACGCCCGTCTCTTCCGCCAGCCGCGCCGCCGTAACCGGCGCGGGCAGGCGGCGCAGGGCCATCAGAAGGCGCATCAGGCGGTCGGGTCGGCTCATGTTTCGCTGCTGACAGGAATTGGCAAGAGGGGTGGTCTATAGCACCGCCATGCCATTCAGGAAAGGACATCCCATGCTGACCCTCTACCACGCCCCGCGCTCGCGCTCGACCCGCGTCGTGCGCCTGATCGACGAGCTCGGCGCGCTGGACCGCGTGACCATCGAGATCGTGACGATTCCGCGCCAGGACGGTTCCGGCGGGCGCGACGCGGCCAATCCGCACCCCGAGGGCAAGGTGCCCTACCTGGTTCATGACGGCGTGGGCATCCGCGAGACCAATGCGATCATGCTTTACCTCACGGAACTCTTCCCGGAGGCCGGGCTTGGCCCGATGCCTGGCGCGGCGCGGCGCGGCGACTACCTGGGCTGGATGGCCTATTACGGCAACGTGGTGGAACCGGCGCTGGTGCTGCGCTTCACCGGGCTGAGCCACCCGGTCTTCGACGCCACTTTCCGCGGCATGGAAGAGGTGACGGCGCGGCTCGCCGAAGCGCTGGAGAAGGGGCCCTGGCTGCTGGGCGAGACCTATTCCGCCGCCGACATCCTGCTCGCCTCGCCCTTCGTCTGGTTCCCGCAGGCGACGCCGGAGGTTCCGGCGATCAAGGACTGGATCGCCCGGGTGCAGGACCGCCCCGCGGTTGCGCGGACCGAGGCCTTCGACGCGGGCCACAAGGCGGCCTGACGCCGCCTGCGCCCGTTCCGGGCGCGAAGCCGCTGCGCGGCTGCCTCCGGCGGGAGTATTTCTGAAGAAAAGAAGCCAGGGGCGCCGCGCTCCTGGCTTCTTCTCTTTCCAAATATCTCCGGGGGAAGGCGCCGCAGGCGACTGGGGGCAGCGCCCCCTTCTTCTACTCCGCCACCACCAGTCCAACCATCGGCCCCAGCGCAAAGCCGAGGTCCGACCGCCCCAGGTCGGGCGCGTAGAGGCGCGAGACGGAGCCGTCGAGGTAGAGCGCGTCGGGCGTGTCCAGGTGGTCGCGGAACAGGCGGGCGAAGGCGTGGAAGGTGACGGCGCGGCGGGAGATGGCGAAGAGCGCGCGCGTTCCTTCCGCCGTGGTGCCGACGCCGTTGCGGACGTAGCGCGAGTCGCTGTCGGGCAGGAAGCGCGGGTGCAGTTTTCCGCCGATGACCAGCATGGGGCCGGATTGTGTGGCGAAGGTGCAGGCCGGGCGGCGCCTGGCAAATTCGCGTGTTTCGATGACCTCGGCGCGGCCCGGGCGCAGGCAGAGCACCCCGTTTGGCACCATGCCGAAGTTGCCGGGGCCCGCGCCCGGGACCAGCGGCGCGATCTGCTGCCCGTTCTCGATGTAAAGCCCGACGGGCGCGCGGTCGGAATGATACATGCCCGCGTTCATCGCGAAGGCAAGGCGCCTGCCTTCGCCTGCCAGCATGGCATCCACCGCGCCGAACTGGCCGAGCCGGTCGCCCCGGGCATCGTTGAGGAACAGGCGCAGGTCGGCGGTGGCCATGTCGGCCTCGCAGACGGCATAATCCTCGCCCTCGAAGGTCACGTTGCGGCAGTCCACCGCCGCCGCCTGCGAGCCAAGGGCCAAGAGCGCCAGCAGCGCCAGGGCGCGGATCACTCGCCGAGGTCGCGGCGCACCGCGTCCTGGTCGAACATCCGCCGGGTGTCGTCCAGCCGGTCGAAGGTCTCGTCCAGCTGGAAGCGCAG
>JAGRMS010000528.1 GCA_020441135.1 Pseudooceanicola sp. | reverse complement strand
TGGCGCTGGTGCTGATCCGCACCCGCACCGAGATCCGGCTGCGCCGGCTTCAGGCACTGGAACGGCGGGAGCGTGCGGCATGATGCCGGATCTGGGCAAATACACCCTGCATGTGCTTCTGGCCTACGGCGCCACGCTGGGGGCGCTGCTGGCGCTGGCGCTGGCGACCTGGGCGCGGTCGCGCGCGGTCAGACGCAGGCTGGCCGAGGCCGAGGCGAGACGGGGGACCAATGGCTAAAATCTCTCCGCTGATGCTGTTGCCGCCGGCGATCTTCGTCGGGCTCGGCGCGATGTTCTACATGGGGATGCAGGAGGACGGCCCGCGCGTGCTGCCGTCGATGTTCATCGGCAAGGAGGCGCCGCCGGTCACCGAAGAGACGCTTCCGGGCTATACCGGCCTGCGTCCGGGCGATCTGGCGACCGGCGAGCTGACGCTGGTGAACTTCTGGGCAAGCTGGTGCGGGCCTTGCCGGGCCGAGCATCCGACGCTGACCAAGCTGTCGGAAAGCGGGCTGCGGGTGGTCGGGGTCAATTTCGGTGACGACCGGGACGACGCGCTGAAGTTCCTTTCGGACAACGGCAATCCCTTTGCGCTGGTGGCGTTCGATCCGGGCCGGAACACCTCGGTCGACTGGGGCGTGACGGCGCCGCCCGAGAGCTTCCTGGTCGATGGCAGCGGCAAGGTGGTCTACAAATTCGTCGGCCCGCTGGTCGGCGACGACTACCGCCAGCGGTTCCTGCCCGAGCTGGAGAAGGCGCGGGCAGCGGTCGCCGACGCGGCGGCGCCCGAGGCTCCGAAGCCGGCGGGCGAGGGCGCCCCGGCGGGGAACTGACGCCCAGGATCAGAGTGCATAGGGCCGCGGCCTCCCCTGGGTGGGCGCCAGGCCGTCGCGTGCCGCCTGTCGGAGCGGTTGCGCGACCGCGCCTAGTCCAGCCCGGCCTCGGCCATCAGCGCCTTGGCTTCCTCGGCCAGCAGGCGCTCGTCTGCCTCGCCCGAGGCGACATGCACCTTGCCGACCTCGAGCAGCAGCGGCGCCGCGAAGGGGGTGACATGTGGCGCTTCGACATGTTCGACCCGGCCGCCGGTGCGGTCGAGCATCTCTTCGATGCGGCCGAAATCTACCAGCCCGCGCAGGGCCTCCTCGCGGGTGATGCGGATCATCAGGTGGTCGGGGTCGTAGCGCATCAGCGTGTCGTAAAGGATCGTCGCCGAGAACAGCGTCTGCCTTCCGGTCTTCCGGGGCCCCACCGTCACCCGGTCGATCAGCCCGGCGATGGTCGCCGCGCCCTTGAAGGTGCGCCGCATCACCGCGTTGTCGTCCAGCCAGCTTTCGAAGCCCTCGGTCAGCGCCCGGCGGTCGAACAGCGCCTCGGGGTCGGGCACCTTGTCGATGCTCCAGATCAGCACCGCGTAGTCGGTCGAGACGAAGCCCAAGGGGCCGAGGCCCAGATCCTCCATGCGCCGGGTCAGCAGCAGGCCAAGCGTCTGCATCGCGTTTCGCCCGGCGAAGCCATAGACGCAGGAATGCGCCCGGCCCATGTAGTCGAAGCTTTCGAACAGCAGGCTGTCGCGGCGGGGCAGGCGCGAGACCTCGCGCTGGTGCGCCAGCCATTCGGCGGTGTGGGCGGGGAGTTCGGGCCAGCGGTCCTGCGCCAAGAGCTTCAGGATGCGGTCGGAGAGTTGGGTCGAGGTGGCGAATTTGGTGCCCATGAAGGCGGCGATGCGCGGCCGCCGCCCGGCGCCTTTCGAGACCAGAACCGTCATCTCGCTCAGGCTTTCGAACCGCACCACCTTGCCGGCCATCAGGAAGGTATCGCCGGGGGTGAGGGTGGCGGCGAAACCCTCCTCGATCTCGCCCAGCGGTTCGCTTTGTGCGCGCATCCGCACCTTGACCCGCTCGGTATCGAGAATGGTGCCCAGGTTCATGCGGATTTGCGCCGCCGAGCGCGGGTCGCGCAACTGCCATCGCCCGTCCTTGCGCATCAGCCGCTGCCAGCGGTCGTAGGCGCGCAGCGCGTAGCCGCC
>JAGRMS010000527.1:1665-1922 GCA_020441135.1 Pseudooceanicola sp. | reverse complement strand
CCCTGCGTGGTCGAAGAGGCGATGTCGATCACCTTCGAAGAGCTGATCGAAAAGCACTGCGGCGGCATCCGGGGCGGCTGGGACAACCTGCTGGCGGTGATTCCGGGCGGCTCGTCGGTGCCCTGTATCCGGGGCGAGCACATGCGCGAGGCGATCATGGATTTCGACTACCTGCGCGAGCAGCGGTCGGGCCTCGGGACCGCCGCCGTGATCGTCATGGACAAGTCGACCGACATCATCAAGGCGATCTGGCGGCT
>JAGRMS010000527.1:0-1479 GCA_020441135.1 Pseudooceanicola sp. | reverse complement strand
GGCCGATCCAGGGCCTCATCCGCAACTTCCGCGACGTGATCGAGGACCGCATCCGCCACAAGCGGGTGCCGGTGGCGGCGGAGTAGGGGATGCGGGCAGGCTTCGCCCTTCTCGCGTTCGGCGCTCTCGCCGCCTGCGACTCGCCCGCCATCGGCGACGCGCGGGCGCAGGCGTTGCTGGCGCTTCCCGCGCCGCAGCATTATGCCGAACGGCAGGTGGCGCGCGAACTGGTGGGCCAGTGCCCGGCCTATGCCTATGACGAACAACTGGGCGATGCGCTGACCGACCGGCGGATCCGGGCGCGTCAGCAGGTCTACGCGCAGGTCAAGGGCGCAACCGACCTCGAGGCGGACGTCAAGCGGCGCTCGCTGGCGGCGCGGTATGGCAGCAACGATGCCTGCCGGATACTCGACGGCGAAACGGCGGCAGGGACACCGTTGAGCGTGATGGTCAGGAAGAGGGGCTGAGCATGGCAGGGATGACGGGACGGATTGCAAAGGGCGTGGCACTGGCCGCGCTCTGCGCCGTGGCGCTGGGGGCCTGCGGCACGGCCAAGAGCAAGCGGACCCTGTTCGACGGCTTCTACTTCAAGTCCAAGGTCAAGCGGCTCGACGACGACTACAGCCGCTTCATCGTCAGCATCCAGAACGCCTCGCAATCGGTCGATGCGGCGATTCAGGCCGGTGAATACTTCGGGACGCGCTATTGCCTGGAAACCGGGCTGGGCACCTCGCGGATCAAGTGGCGGGTCGGGCCGGAAACGCCGGTCGAGCAACTGGTGATCGTCGATGACACGCTGACCTTCGAGGGGGAATGCAACCCGTGACGCTGTTATCCGATATCAGCCGCCCCGCGCGCGCCGATATTGCCTATCGGCGGCGTTCCGGCCCCGATGGTCTCTCCCTTACAGGAGAGAGACCATGACCATTGTGAAAACCCTTGCCGCCGCCCTTGCGATTGCCGCCTTGCCGGGCCTCGCCGCCGCCGCGCGCCCCGCTCTGCGGGACGTGCCCGAGATCGAGAACGGGTTGTTCGCCGTCGCCATCGCCGACGCGGTGCGCGACCATTGCGGCAGCATCGACGCCCGCGTCATCAAGGCGCTGGGTTTCCTGCGGCAGATCAAGGCCAAGGCCAATGCGCTCGGCTACAGCGATGCCGAGATTCGCGCCTACGTCGAGTCCAGGACCGAAAAGGCGCGGATGCGCGAAAAGGGCTGGGCTTACCTGAATGCAAACGGGGTGACCCGGGACGATCCTGAAACCTTCTGCACGTTCGGGCGTGCGGAAATAGCAAAGAACAGCGCCATTGGCGCGCTGCTCAGGGCGAAGTGAACGATGGCTGACCTGAAGAAGATCAATATCGACGGAACCGTGGTCGAGGTGGACGGGGCGATGACCCTGATCCAGGCCTGCGAGGTCGCGGGGGTGGAAATCCCCCGCTTCTGCTACCACGAACGGCTGTCGATCGCCGGCAACTGCC
>JAGRMS010000092.1 GCA_020441135.1 Pseudooceanicola sp. | reverse complement strand
TATTGATCCAGCGTCGCGCCATCGCGGCGGAGCCAGCCGCTTGCCGGTTTCCAGGCGCCGGTGATCGCGCGGCCCAGCGTCGACTTGCCCGCGCCCGACGGCCCGATCAGCGCGACCACCTGCCCCTTCGGCACCGTCAGGTCCACCGCCTTCAGCGCCTGGTCGCCCGTCCTGTATGTCTTGACGAGCTTTTCCAGCCTCAGCATGCCCATCCCCCCTATTCGTTCGTTGGGAGCGGCGACCCGTCAAAGGGCCGCCGCGTCCGGTGTCACTTGCAGGCGTAGGATACGCCGTTGGCCGCGTCGATCTTGCGGATCACGTCCCAGAAGTCCTTGTAGTTCATTTCCATGAACTGCTCTTCGCCGGACTTCTTGAACTCTTCCTGAAGCGACGAGCCTTCCCAGTTGAAGGTGAAGAAGGCGTCGCGGATCTGTTCCTGAAGCTCGGGCTTGAGGTTGTAGACCACGCCGAAGCCGGTGGTCGGGAAGGTCTGCGACTTGTAGATCGACTTGACCTGTTCCGGCTTGATCACGTCGCGCTCGATCATCCGCTGCATGACCGAGTTGGCGATGGCCCCCGCCGGGTAGTCCTTGTTGGCCACGCCGAGGATGGTGTTGTCGTGCTTGCCCGAGAAGGCCGGTTCGAAATCGCGGCCCGCTTCCATGCCGTATTCCGACTTGAGGATCGCCGAGGGCGCCTTGAAGCCCGAGTTGGAGGTCTCGGAGGAGAAGGCCAGCGTCTTGCCCTTGATGTCCTCGACCTTCTCGATGCCGGAGCCGGGATAGGTGATGATCTCCATCTCGTATCCGAAATGCCCGTCTTTCGACGCCATGATGGTGAAGGGGCGGAAGCCCGCGCAGTTCACCGCCAGCGGGTTCGACCCGGTGTTGAAGCCCGACACATGCAGGCGGCCCGAACGCATCGCCTCGATCTGGGCGGCGTTGTTCTGGATCGGGAAGAACACGACTTCCTTGCCGGTCTTCTCGGACAGGTAGGTCAGGAAGTCGGCCCAGGCGGTCTTGTAGACGGCGGGGTCTTCGACCGGGGTATAGGCGAAGATCAGCGGATTCGGGTCGATCTGCTGCGAGGCATCCTCGGGGATGTCGGCCACAAGGTCGCCGTCCTTGTCGCAGAACCGCGCGTCGAGATCGCCGCGCGGGCAATCCTGCGCGGATGCGGCGGTTGCAAGCATCGCCACGGCGGTGGCCGCGCCGGCCAGCAGCTGGCTCAGGGTCTTCATTCGGGTTTCCTCCCTCTTCTGGTTGTCATTCGCTTGTATCCTCGCCGGCGACCAGCACCTGCACGCCCGCTTGCGCCAGCGCCCCGGCAAAGGGCTCGTAGGGTATCCTGTCGACCACGACGGCGGTCAGGTCGTCCAGCGCCGCCACCCGCGTCATGTCGGGCGCGCGGAACTTCGAACAATCGGCGAGCAGGACGCTTTCGCGCGCCTGCGCCAGGATCGCCCGCTTGATCGCCGCAAAGCCGCGCACGGTCTCATACACGCCGGTCTCAGACACGCTCGAGGCGCCGATGAAGCAGCGCCGCACGGAATGGCGGGCGATGAACTCGATGGCGTCGGGGCCGATCACCGCGTTCTCGGGCGAGAGGTATTCGCCCGGGCAGAGCACCACCGAGACATCGGCGCTGTGGCCCAGCGCCGTGGCGACGGAGAGGCTGTTGGTCAGCACCGTGCAGGGCGTCCCGCGATAGGCCAGGAAACGCGCGAATTGCAGCGTGGTCGAGCCGGCGTCGATCATCAGCGTCTCGCCGGGCTGGACCAGCGCCGCCGCCGTGCGCCCGATCCGCTCGCGTTCTTCGACGCGGGCGCGGTTGCGTTCGTCGATGCCGGGATAGTGGCGGTGCGCGGGCTGCGAGGCGCCGCCATGGGCGCGGTTCACCAGCCCCTCTTCGCTGAGCGATTCCAGGTCGCGGCGGATGGTTTCCGCCGAGACGTCGAATCGCTCGGACAGTTCGGCGATGCGGACGTGCGGGCGCAGTTTCAGTTCGAGCAGAATCTGCCCGATCCGTTCTTTCCGGCGCAGGCGCAACCGGGGCGCTGGCTCGCGTTCCGCTAGAATTGTGTCCTCCCCCACGGCTCCGGGGTGTCGAAACCGGCAAACCGTCCGGGCAAACTGTGGATTTTCCCAACTTTTGGCAAGGCATTTGTTGCGCTTCGCAACGGCGAAACGGGCCACCGACAACCCTGTTGACAGCGGCGCTTTTGCCAAACTAGTAGTGTAGACCAACTAATATTTCAATTTGATCGATCAGACGGGAGGAGATGATGATCAATCGCGTATCCGGGCGGCTTCTGGCCACCGCAATCGCCGTGGCCGCGTCCTTTGCGGGACCGGCCCTCGCCGAAACCACGCTGCGCATCGGCACCGTGCTGGCCCCCACCGACCCGATGGGCCAGGGGCTTGAGAAATTCGCCGCCGAGGTGGCCGAAAAGACCAAGGGCGAGGTCAAGGTCGAGGTCTTCCACAGCAGCCAGCTGGGCGACACCACCGAGATGCTGGACCAGGCCCGCGCCGGGGCGAATGTCGGCACCGTCACCGACGTGGCCCGCCTGTCGGAGTTCGTGCCCTCGCTCGCCATCATGTCGGCGCCCTTCCTCTTCGCCACCTATGAGGACGCCGACACCTTCGCCGGGTCCGACGACTACCTCGCCTGGGGCGACCAGCTGGCCGAGAAGGCCGGGCTCGTCATGCTGGCGTCGAACTGGTACCAGGGCGCCCGCCACGCGCTGACGCAGAAGCCGGTGACATCGCCCGCCGACCTGGGCGGCGTGCGGATGCGCACCATCGGCGCGCCGGTCTGGATCGAGACGATCCGCGCCATGGGGGCAGAGCCCACCCCGATGCCCTGGGGCGAGGTCTATTCGGCGCTGCAACTGGGCACCATCGACGGGGCGGAGGCGCAGCCGACCGCGATCAAGGGCGCGAAGCTTTACGAGGTCATCAAGAACGTCACGCTGACCGGCCATATCCAGCTGGTCACGGCGCTGGTCGTCTCGGCGGAGAGCTGGAACCAGATCTCGCCCGAGAACCAGAAGATCGTGCGCGAACTGGCGGTCGAGAACGGCCGCTATGCCTCGGGCCTGACCATCGAGATGGGCGACAAGGCGCTGGAAGAGGTCAAGGCGGCGGGCGTCACCGTCTCGGAGGTCGACCTCGCCCCCTTCCGCGCGGCGGTGGCCCCGGTTTACGAGAAGCTGAACCTGACGGGCGAGGCCGCCATCGTCCACAAGGTTCTGGGCAAGTAAGGCAAAGGCAAGGGCGCGTTCCGCATCATGTTTCACCGGCTGGAATTCGCCCTTGCGACCCTGCTTCTCGCGGCCATCGTCGGGCTGGTCGGCATCGCTGCCGTCACCCGCGTGATGGGCGCGCCGATCATCTGGTCGATCGAGGTGGCCTCGGCGATGTTCGTCTGGCTGGTGGTGCTGGCGGTCGACCTGGCCATGCGCCGCGATCGCCACTTCGGCCTGTCGCTGCTGACCGACAGCGCGCCGCCGCGCATCCGCCGCTGGATCGAGGTCGCCAACATCCTGATCGTGATGGGGCTGCTCGTCTACCTGCTGTATTACGCCGTCATCAACGTGCCGCTGATGCACCGCCGGATGCTCGGCGCGCTGCAAATCCCCAAGAGTTACGTTCACCTCGCCATTCCCGTCGGCATCGCGCTGTGGCTGCGCACGCTGGCCGGCCAGCTCTGGACCCGCATCAGGGACGACCGATGATGCTGATCGCCATTGCCATCCTGTTCGCGGTCTTCCTGATCGTCGGCACCCCCGTCGCCTTTGCCCTGATGCTGGCCTCGATCCCGGTCTTCGTCTGGACCGGCACCATGCCCACCACCGTGGCGATCCAGAAGATGGTGACGGCGCTGGAAAACTTCCCGCTGCTGGCGGTGCCCTTCTTCATCCTCGCGGGCAACCTGATGAACGTCACCGGCATCACCGACCGGCTGGTGCGATTCTCGCGCCTGCTGACCGGCTGGATGGCGGGCGGGCTGGCGCAGGTGTCCATCGTGCTGTCGCTGCTGATGGGCGGCATCTCGGGCTCGGCCGTCGCCGATGCCTCGATGGAGGCGCGGCTGCTCGGCCCCTCGATGCGGGCACAGGGCTATTCGCCCGCCTTCATCGCCGCCGTGCTGGCGTTTGGTTCGGTCATCACCGCCACCATCCCGCCCGCCATCGGCCTGATCCTGTTCGGCTTCATCAACGAGGTCTCGATCGGCAAGCTGTTCGTGGCCGGCATCCTGCCCGGCATCCTGCTGACCGCGATCCTGATGCTGACGACGATGCTGGTCGCCAAGCGGCGCGGCTATGCCCCGGACCTGCCGCAACTGCCCACCGCCCGCGAGTTGGGCGCGAGCTTCCTCGAGTCGATCTGGGCGCTGTTCTTCCCGGTCTTCCTGATCGTCGGCTTTCGCTTCGGCTTTTTCACCGCGACGGAGGCCGGGGTCTTCCTGGTCTTCTATGCCCTGCTGATCGGGCGCTTCGTCTACCGCGAAGTGACCTTCGCCAGGGTGATCGAAGCCTTCCGCGAGACGATGGGCGATCTTGGCATGGTCATGCTGCTGATCATGATGGCCGCCGTCCTTGGGTACGCCATGACCATCGAGCGCGCGCCGCAGCAGATCACCGCGTTCATGACCTCGGTCACGGACAGCCCCGTGGGCCTGCTGATCATCGTCTGCGTGATCCTGATCGTCTCGGGCATGTTCCTGGAGGGCGCGGCGAATATCCTGCTGATCACCCCCATCGTGATGCCGGTGCTGACCCATGCGGGCTGGGATCCGGTGCATATGGGCATCCTCATCGTCTCGCTGATCAACTTCGGCGGGCTGACGCCGCCGGTCGGGGTGATCATGTTCACCGTCTGCGGCATCCTTGACGTCAAGGCGGCGGCCTTCACCCGTGCCGCCCTGCCGTTCTTCCTTGCAATGCTGGTGTTTTTCGTCCTGATCGCGGCGGTGCCGGAGATTTCCACGGCGCTGCCCGGGGCAACGAGATAGACCGAGAATGCAGAACACCCTTACCCCCGGCTTTTCCGACGCCTTCGCCAATGCGCCCGCCTCGTCGAAGGTCTACGCTGAATTGCGCGCCCAGATCACCGCGCTGCGCCTGCCTCCCGGCACGCGGCTGTCCCGGCAAGAGCTGTCCGACACCTTCGGCGTCAGCCAGTCCCCGGTGCGCGAGGCGCTGATGCGGCTGGAACAGGCGGGGCTTGTCGCCACCTACCGCCAGTCCCGCACCGAGGTCACGATGATCGACCGCACCCGCCTGCGGCAGGAGCATTTCCTGCGGCGGGGGCTGGAGTGCGAGGTGGTCCACCAGCTTGCCAGCAAGGGCGGCGATGTCGGCAAGGTGGCCGCCGTGCTGAAGCTGCAAAAGGCGCTGGTGGACGACATCGACCGCATCGACATGTTCCGCCAACTGGACGACAGCTTTCACCGCGAGCTTTTCGCGGCGGCGGGCCAGGCCGACCTGCATGCCTTCGTCACGGAACAATCCGGCCACATGGCCCGCCTGCGCGCGCTGGACCTGCCGAGCACCGGCAAGGTGGAAGCGGTGATCGAGGGGCACGAAGCGGTGCTGGCCGCGATCCAGGCGGGCGAGGCCGAGGGCGCCGCCGACCAGATGCGACGCCACCTTTCGGGTTCGATCGAGCGGCTGCCGCAGATCGTCGAACGCTTCCCCGACTACTTCCTGTGAGGCGCTACAACTCGACCGTGCGAACGGTCTGACCCTTCGCCGCCAGCGCGATCTTGCCCGCGCAGAGGCGCAGCGCATCCTCGCCGAAAACCTCGCGCCGCCAGCCGGTCAGCGCCGGCAGGTCGCGTTCGCCCGCCGCGATGGCGTCCAGATCGGCGCTGGAGGCAATCAGCTTGGCGGCAACGCCCGAGGTCTCGGTCTTGGCCTTCAAGAGCACCCGCAACAGGTCCGCCAGCGCCGGATTGACCTGCATCCGCTCGCGCGACCGGTCCGCCTGCGGCAGCGCCTCGTTCGGCAGGTCCAGCGCCGTCTTCACCGCCGCGAAGATGCCCTCGGCAATCGGCCCCCGCCGCGCCTCGCGCAGCAGCAGCCGCAGGCCGGACAGGTCGCCCTCGGTCTTCGGCTTGGCCGCGGCGACCTCCATCAGGGCGTCGTCCTTGTAGACCCGGTTGCGCGGGATGTTGTTTTCCTGCGCATGGCGTTCGCGGAAGGCCGCCAGTTCCCGCACGATGGCGAGGAAGCGCGGCGCGTTGGTGCGCGTCTTCAGCCGCTGCCAGGCTTCGTCGGGGTGGGTGTCGTAGGTCGCGGGGTTCGTGAGGATCTGCAGCTCTTCCTCGACCCAGTGCCGCCGTCCCGTCTTGTCCAGTTCCGCCGAAAGATACTCGTAGACCTTGCGCAGGTGCGTCACGTCCGCCAGCGCATAGGCCTTCTGCGCCTCGGACAGGGGCCGCCGCGACCAGTCGGTAAAGCGCGAGGTCTTGTCGACCGTCCCCCGCGCGATCTTGCGCACCAGCGTCTCGTATCCCGCCTGCTCGCCGAAGCCGCAGACCATCGCCGCCACCTGGGTGTCGAACAGCGGTTCGGGAAAGACCTTGGCGTCGACCCAGAAGATCTCGAGATCCTGCCGCGCGGCGTGGAAGACCTTGACCACGTCGGTGTTGCGGAAGAGGTCGTAGAGCGGCTCGAGCGACAGCCCCTCGGACAGCGGATCGACCAGCACGGCGGTCGTATCGTCCGGGCCGGGCATCGCCAGCTGGACGAGGCAGAGCTTCGAATAATAGGTGCGCTCGCGCAGGAACTCGGTATCGACCGTGACGTAGGGGTGGTCGGCGGCGGCGGCGCAGAACGCGGCCAGTTCCTCGGTGGTGGTGATTGTCTTCATGGGGCCCCAAGGCTTGAATGCGAAGGCCCGCGGCCCCCGGCACAGGCAGTCATACGCAAATCGCCGGGGGATGCAAACCGATGGAGCAGCGCGGCAAGGGTCGATGGCCCCGACGCGCGCGGCAGCCTCACATTTGTGCGGCAACGATTCTGAAGAAACTGGGCTTCTGGAGAAACTGGGCTTCTGGAGAAACTGGGCTTCTGGAGAAACTGGTGCTGCTGGACAGGATTGAACT
>JAGRMS010000091.1 GCA_020441135.1 Pseudooceanicola sp. | reverse complement strand
ACCAGTTCTACAAGGACGTCCAGAAGATGGGCGGCGGGCGCTGGGACACGTCCAGCCTTTTCAAGCGGCTTCGCGCGCTGGGCTAGTCGCCTCACGGTTTTGTCAGACGATGTCAGCCAACCCGGGCCGGGTTGGCTGCGTTGTCCTTGCATCCAAAGGCGGCGAGGAACCTGCCGAGCAAGGAAAGGAAAAACCGATGAAATTCACAATGACAACCGCAATCGTGTCCGCCCTGATCGCCACCGGGGCCTTTGCCGAAACGAGTTCGCGCGGCGATAACGCCGTGACGGCCCCCGAGCTGAAGGCTTCGGTCGGCACGGTCCTGAAGGCCGGTAACGGCGAGGACAGGGAAACTGTGTCGCGGGGCGCGGGCGACCCGACCTCGGAAGAGGTTACTGCTGATCCGTCGGTCTCCGCGACCAGCGCCGAATCGACGCTGGAAGCCGACGCATCGCGGGGCGACGACGCCCTGCGGAGCGAAGATGTCGGCACCGGCGTGAAGATGGAACCGGGCACCCCGGTGGATGTGTCGATGGGGGCAGCGCCTTCGGATGATACCGCCGCGTCGCGCGGTGCGGACGCGCCCCGCAGCGAAGACGTTGCAGCCGGTGCGGCGGACGCCACCGTCGTCAAGACGGAGGAAGAGGACGTCGACGTCTCGCGTGGCGCGGGGAACGAGACCAGCGAAGAGGTCTCGGTGGGCGACACGATGCCGACCGGCGAGCCGACCGAAGCGCGCAACGGCGAGACCGTTGGCGAAGCGGCGGTCAAAGCGGGCGAAAGCTGATTCGTTTCGGATGACAAGGAAATGCCGGGCCTTTCGCCCGGCATTTTTGTTTGTCAGGGCAGGATACGCGTATACTTGATGCCTTCCAGCGTCGCGCCGACCCGCAGCCCCGCACGGCCGAAAACCACCGCGAGAACGGGCGAGCGGAGCGTTGTCGTATCGGTGGCGATGGAGTCGCCCTTGTCCGAAAAGACGTATTCCATGTCGCCGCCAGCCACCCAGCCAGAGGAGCGCCGGAACTCCGCCAGCGCCGTCTCGGTCATGAAGAACAGGACGTGGGCGTATTGCTGCACGCCGATCTGGAAACCGGCGCTGGCCTTGGCGGTCGAGTAGTAGTCGACCGAGACCCCGTTGACCCGCAGCGCGCCGCGCCCATAACCGCCGCCGACCCAGAGCCCGGCCTCGGTGACAAGCGGCATGACCAGCAGGCCGTTGGCTTTCTGCGCCAGGCCGACCGTGTTGGGATAGATCGAATACATCTCGTTCAGCGTCGCATCCACGCGGGCGTCGATCTTGGCGCTGTTGTTGCTGCCGACGCCGTTGCCGCAGGCGGCAGTGACCGACAGGCCGGCAAGGGCGCTCAGGGCGAAGCCGCGGCGCGACAGCCGCAGGGGGGAGTTTGTGCTCATGGGTATCTCTGCCTGATTGACTGCACGATCTGGTCGGTTGGCCCGACCTTGCCACCAGATATACGCGGATGCGTCGGCAATGTCACGCCTGTAAGGCCAGGGGTCGGCCAATCCCTGCCTCTTGACAGGTCAGAGCAGGAAATCGCCGCCGGTCAGCCCGGTGGTTCCGGCCAGGTCGATCCGCATGTCGGCGCGACCGTCGGCGTCGGTATCGGCGAGGATACGGGTGTTTCCGTTGGCCTCGAGCAAGGCGATGGCGGGCATCGTGCCATCGAGCGTCGGCAGCAGCGTGAGGCCGAGGCCGCGGAAATCGAGCAGGTCGAGACCGGGCTGGAAATCGGTGATACGGTCGGCCATGTCGCGCGTCGGCCCGGCGTGGTTCGCGCGCGAGAAGACGAAGGTGTCGGCCCCGTCGCCGCCCGTCATCCGGTCGCCGCCGCGGCCTCCGGTGAGTGTGTCGCCGCCCTTGCCGCCCAGCAGATGGTCGTTTCCCGCCGCACCGCTCAGGGCGTCCGCGCCCGAATGGCCTGCAAGGCGGTCGTCGTCCGCACCGCCGTTCAGACGGTCGTCGCCTCTGCGCCCCCCCAGGCGGTCGTCCCCCGCTTGGCCACGCAGGAAATTCGAACCCGTATTGCCACGCAGCGTATCGCCCCCGCTGCCGCCGGTCGCGTTCTCGATCAGGGACCGCGGGTCGTCCCCGTGCAGCAAGGCATTGTAGATGTTGCCCTGCGCGAACGTCCCCGCGTCGAGCGTGGCGCGCTGGGCGGTCGAGAACAGCGAGACCGCGCCGGGAGCCAGATCGACGTGAACGCCGGTCGTGTAGGCCGACAGGTCGTAGGTATCGATGCCGCCGCCGTCCCAGACGGTGGCGAAGATGCGGTTGGCGGTGGGGGTGATCGCGGTCGCGCCGTTGACGAAGGTCTCGCCCGATAAAGGCGTCCAGGAATAGACCGTGCGCCCGCTGTTGGTGGCATAGTTCGCGCCATACATCTCTTGCAGCGCGGCGATGTCCAGCATCATCCAGCCCTGCGGAAACCCCCGGCTTTCGTTGACGTAGAGCAGCGGACCGCCGGGGTAGGAGCGGTAGGTCATCAGCGTGTATTCCAGCGCGTCCATTTCGGCGGGCAGGATGCCGAAGCTGGTCGCCTCGTGGCCGTGTTCAAGCCCGAGGGTGTGCCCAAGCTCATGCGCCAGCAGGGTGCCGGGATAGTTGCCGGGCAGGGGCGTGGCATAATCGTAATTCTCACTGGAGAGCCACAGATCGCCGCTGTTCTTCGCGGTGCCGGGATAGAAGGCCCATCCGGTGTCGTAGTTGTAGGGATCGAGCGTGGTCTGGGCGATGCGCAGATGCGCGCCCGCATCCGCGGTCTCGCCAAGGTCAAGCAGGGTGAAGCCTTCGACGGCAAAGCCGTCGTTGGCGGTCGTGCCAAAGGCGATGTCGAGCAGCGCGCGGACGTGATCCCGCTGCGCGGGGGTCGTGGCGAAGAAGCCGCCCTCTTCGCCCTGCGAGTAGGGGGCCGGGTATTCGCCGGCCGCAACGGGGAACGAGAAGGAGACCGGCCCGGCCCAGACGCGCGACCCGAGCACGCCGTCGATTGCCGGGTCTCCGGTGGCGGAAACGGGTGAGGTGGCGTGGCCGGTACCGCTCATGCCGGGAAAGACCTTCGATTGAATGCCCCGGCAGTCTAGGGAGGCGGGGGCAGGCGGTAAACCCGCCTTACCCGTTCAGCAGGCGGGCGGCGGCCGGGGCGAAATAGGTCAGCACCCCGTCGCAGCCGGCGCGCTTGAA
>JAGRMS010000090.1 GCA_020441135.1 Pseudooceanicola sp. | reverse complement strand
GACCTGCCCGCCGAGGAACTGGCCGACATCCCGACCGTCTGCGGCTCGCTTCGCGAGGCGCTGGAGGAGCTTCAGGCCGACATGGACTTCCTGCTGGCCGGCGACGTCTTCACCAAGGACCAGCTCGAAGGCTACATCGAGCTGAAGATGGAAGAGGTGCATAAATACGAGCACACGCCGCACCCGGTGGAATACGGCATGTATTACAGCTGCTGAACCGCCCTCGGTTCGCATCGTTCGGGGAAGGGCGTCGCGCAGGCGGCGCCCTTTTCCGTTTCCGGATCGGCAACGGTGCATCCGCGAAACAGGCGGAATATGCCACCTTTTGCCCGCAATGACGGCGCGGTTTCGCGTCAGGGTAGAAAGCGTCGTAACGAGTAACCCTGGTGCCCCATGCCCACCCAGACCAGCTTTTCCGACCGTGTCGCCCGCATCCAGGCCCGTGCCGAGGGGCGAATGCCCAAGGCCCAGGTGATCGCCCCGATGGTGGGCGAGGATCTGCGCGAGATCGAACGGAAGAAGCGCCGCCGTGGCTGGTCTGCCCGCGCCGCGATGCTGCCGCTGATGATCGCCGGCGTCACCGCCGGGCTGTTCTCGGGCGAGATCATCACGATGCTTCCTCCCGACGTCGCCGCCGACATGCTGACCCGTCCCGGCACGCTGGGCGAGCTGATGCGCGCCCAGGTCACGCCCGAGCAGCTGGCGATGCTGACAGCCAGGCCGTCGGCGGTGGTCGCC
Organism: Pseudooceanicola sp.; assembly: GCA_020441135.1. Lineage (GTDB taxonomy): Bacteria > Pseudomonadota > Alphaproteobacteria > Rhodobacterales > Rhodobacteraceae > Seohaeicola_A. The sequence goes on along the minus strand of JAGRMS010000090.1, from coordinate 11,583 downwards.
ACCAACTGACCGGCGAAGACTTGCCAAAGGCCGCGCGGATGTCAGGGCCGCGTCAAATCCTTGCCATCTTTGCCTGCCATCCTTCCGCGCAAACAGCGACAGGCAGCATCCGATGACGTCCTCGATTCTCAACACCCAGGCCGCGCTGGTCTACCGCGCCCCGCCGGTGATCGACTTTTCCGCCCTGCGCGCCCGCATCAACGCCGATCTCGCCACCAGCGGCTCGCCCGCGCTGGAAGACAGCCCGATGTCCTCGGACGAATTCGCGCTGTTCCGCAACGCCCGCCTGCACGTCACCGTCGCGATCCACCGCACGCCCCTGCCGACCCGTGGCCTGCAGCACGCGCTCTCTGCCCCGGCCACCCGCTCGCGGCGCACCGATTTCGCCGCGCTGATCGCCCAGTCGCGCGCCCATGTGATCGTCAGCGTCGGCGACGGCCCCGCCCCGATCCCGCTGGAGCCGGTGACGCCCGCGCCCCCGGCGCTGAAACTCGCGCTGCTGCACAAGACGCTGTCGCTGCTGCACGCGCAGGCGCCCGCCGAGGCGCTGCACACCGGCGCCAACGACCTGTTCCACACCGCCGCCGAGATCGAGACCGCCGCGACCCAGGCCATCGTGCCCGGCTTCGTGATGCACCCGCTTGCCGCCGACGCCCCCGCGCGCGCCCTGCGCATGATCAACTCGGAACTGCTGATCGGCAAGGTTCTGGAAATCCACGGCATCGCCGAGAAGGTGCCGGTGAGCATGCAGCTGGTGCTCGCCAACACGCTGGTGGTGCAGCACATCGCCGGGAACCTGCCGCTGGAAGACGGCGACCGGCTCGAGGATTCGGTCGGCATGGGCCTGACCGTCCGCCATGCCAGGCCCACCGCCCAGGCCCCGGAAGGCCGCCTTGTCGTCGCCTTCGACAACGACGGGCTGCAACGCGCCCCGCGCTGGGAAACCGCGACCTTCAAGCCTCACCCGGGCTACTCCGCCCCCCTCGCCCCTCCGCCCGCCCCGGCAGAGGAGGCAACCGAATGGAGCCCGCCCAGCGCGGGCGGCTACTCCAGCCGGGTGGTCGCCGCCGCCGAGAACCGTTCGTCCAACTGGATGATCTGGGTCGGCATCGGCCTGTTCCTGTGGATCGGCCTGCCGCTGCTAAACATCCCGCAGATGGTGCTCCAGGCGACCTTCTCGGAAGACCTCGTGGGGCCGGCGGGCGACACCCGCCAGCCATGATCGCGCCGCGGGTTTTCAGCCCCGCGCCATCCCGCTAGGGTGGCGCGGTATCTGCGACCCAAAGAGAGTTCAGCATGTTCCGCCACGCCCTGACCCGCCGCCTGCTCGCGGCCGTCACCGCCAGCCTGTTCGCCCTGCCCGCCCTCGCCGCCCCCTGCGGCAACACCGGCGCGGGCTTCAACGCCTGGAAAGCGGATTTCGCGGCCACCGCGAAAAAGTCCGGCGTCAAGAAACGAGGGCTCGACGCGCTGGCCCAGGCGCAATACGCCACCCGCACCATCGCCGCCGACCGCGGCCAGAAGAGCTTCAAGTATACCCTCGAGAAGTTCATGCAGATCCGCGGCGCCGAGGCCATCGTCTCGCAGGGCCGCAAGCGTCTGCGGTCGAACCCCGCCTTCTACCAGGCGCTCGAGGCGCAATACGGCGTGCCCCCCGGCATCCTGCTGACCCTGCACGGGATGGAAACCGGCTTTGGCAACTTCATGGGCGACAGCCAGATCGTCTCGGCCATCGTGACGCTGGCCTACGACTGCCGCCGGTCGGACTTCTTCATCCCCCATGCCATCGGCGCGCTGCTGCTGGTGGACCAGGGTTCGATCACCACCGCCACGCTCGGCGCGAAACATGGCGAGCTCGGCCATACCCAGTTCCTGCCCGGCAACGCCCTGACCTATGGCGTCGACGGCACCGGCGATGGCCGCGTCGACTTCTACAACCTGACCGACGCCATGGCCTCGACCGCCAACTTCCTGCGCGCCAAGGGCTGGCAGAAGGGCAAGGGCTACCAGCCCGGGCAACCCAACTTCGCCGTGATCCAGGCCTGGAACGGCGCCTCGGTCTACCAGCAGGCCATCGCCATCATGGCCGCCCGCATCGACGGATAGAATTCGCCGCAAATTCGCGCCAAATTTGCCGCGAATTTGCCTTACTTCTTGAATTGTCCTGCAAATACAGTGCGTTTCCCGATCGGCATCAATTCGCCGATTGGCCGCAATCTGCCTCTTTGTTTCTGCCCGACGGTCACAGATTCTCCCCTGTCCTGCGGCATCATGGCGTCACGGAAACACGCAGAGGTATCCGATGACCCATACAGGCTCCTACCACGGCGGCATCGTCTGCCACGGTGCGCAGAACGCGCTGCTTGAACGCCTCTCGCGCATCGCGGCGGCGACGCTCGAGGACTACGGCCATCCGGTCGAACACTGCGCCCTCGTCGACGCGCATTCCGCCCGCGTCCTCACCAGCCGCTACGCCGTGCGCCTGACGCTCGGCCAGCAACTCGTGCCCGGCGACGACGGCCAGCGCGGGCTGCGCTTCGAGAACTTCCGCCTCTTCACCCCGCCCGAACGGCAGCACCGCCTGACCATCGCGCTGGAACCGGCGGACCCGGCATCTGACGACAGTGACATCGCCGAGCTTCTGCTGGTGGTCATGCTCTACCGCGCCAGCTGCGACTTCGACGCGCGCATGGTCGAATGGCTGGACCCGCTGACGCTGCTCACCACGGAGGAATTCCTGTCGGCCTTCGCCGCCCTGTGCCCGCGCCTTGTGACCCAGCGCACCGGCCAGGCCAATCCCAATGCCGCGCGTTTCACGCCGGAAGACGAGAGGCCCGAGGAAGGCGCCTTTGCCCTCCACCTCGAAGCGGTCGAGGTCGACCCCGACCAGAGCGACGTCCGCCGCCTGGCCATCTGGGGCATGACGGGGATGCTGGCGACGCTCTCGGCCCCGGTGGCCCTGTCGATGGCGGCGGTCAACCTGGTGCGCGGCGAGGACTTCCGCCTGAATACCCACGCCCTTGCCCTGACCGGCTTCCTGGTGATGATGCAATCCTCGGGCGCGCTCGCCAGCGCGATGGCCCGCCTGCCGCTCTGACCGGGAAGGGGCGCGCTGGCCCCCACGGCGGGTGCCGGGAGACACCCGCGGGGGGGTGGCATGAAACGGGAAGAAGCGGACCCCCTGCTTCTCTTCTTTCCAAATACTCGAATGCCCGCCCGCCTCGCGCGCGCGCCCGGCCCTTGCGCCGGAGCCGCGCCGCGGCGACCGGGCCAAAGGGGGCTCGATGCCCCCTGCGGCCCGCCTTCCGCCAAATGAAGACCGCAAGATCGAAACCCGGCGCGGCGGGGTGAACCCCGCCCTACCCCGACGTCTCGCCCAGCGCCAGCCGGTGATGCAGCCGGTCCACCGGCCTGCCATCCGCCAGCGGCACGCCACGGGTGGCGCTCCGCTCGACAAATCCCATCCCGCGGTAATACCCCAGCCCCGGCCCGTTATCCGCCCGGATCGTCGCGTTGATCTCGCGCAGGCCCAGCGCCCGCGCCCGCGCAACCGTCGCCGCCATCAGCGCCCGCCCCGCGCCCTTCACCGGATCGTCGCGCCGCGTGAAGGTGGCGATGTCGCCGCAGCCCTCCGGCAGCCCCGCGTGCGGCTCCAGGTGCTGGAACCCCGCGACCCGGCCCGCATCGTCCAGCACGACGTGACAGCAAAGAGTCTCCGGCCCCATCAGGTAGGCCGCCAGCCCCGCGTCATCGAAGGGCATCTCGTGCGCCGTGGTGCCGCCCAGCGCGATGATCCGGTTCAGCAGCACGCAGGCCTCGGGAATGTCGCGCCGCTCCAGCCTGCGCACCTGCATTCAGAACCCGACCTTGTCCCGCAGGAAGGCCAGCGCCACCCCCAGGCCGTCGGGCGAGATACCGTGGCCGGTGCCCTTCATCACATGGGCGAAGACCTCGGTGAAGCCCGCCTGCTCCAGCGCCTCCGCCGCCTGCGGCAGCGATTGCGGCGGCACCACCTCGTCGCGGTCGCCATGCACCAGCAGCACCGGCATCCGGCTCTGCGTCTCTTCCGCCAGCGTCTCGGGGCTCAGCATCCGGCCCGAGAAGGCGACGATCCCCGCCACCGGATCCTCGCGCCGGGGCGCGACGTAGAGGCTCATCATCGTGCCCTGAGAGAAGCCGAACAGCGCCACCTGCTCGGGCAGCAGATCCTCGTCCACCATCAGCGCGTCGAGAAAGGCGTTCAGGTCGTCCGCCGCCGCCGCCAGCCCGCGCGCGGCCTCTTCTTCCGACGATCCGTCCAGCCAGGGGATCGGGAACCACTGGAACCCGAAGGGCGCGCCCGGGATCGTCTCGGGCGCATCCGGCGCGACGAAGAGCGTATCCGGCAGGTGCTCGCCCAGCGCGTCGGCGATGCCCAGCAGGTCGGCGCCGTTGGCGCCGTAGCCATGCACGAACACCACGGCCGAGCGTTTCTCTCCCGAGACCGGCTCGCGCCGCCCGGCATTCAGAACCCGTGTCATGCGATCCCTTCCCTGTCCTTCGCCACCCGGTAATAGGCCCAGAGAATGCGCGCCGCAACCGAGCGCCACGGGGTCCACGACCCGGCCATCGCCCGGAACGCCGCTTCGCGCGGGCGCGCCTCGAGCGCGAACAGCAGCCGCGCCGATTCCTGCAGGGCAAGATCGCCCGGCGCGAAGACATCCGCGCGGCCGAGCGAGAACATCGCGTAGACCTCCGCCGTCCAGACCCCGATCCCCGGCACCGCCGTCAGCGTCGCGATCACCCGATCGCTCGACGCCCCGCGCAGGGCGTCATAGTCGATCCCCGCCCGCGCCAGTTCCTGCGCATAGCGGATCTTCTGGCGGCTCAGCCCCACCGCGCGCAGGCCCGCGTCCCCCGCCGCCAGCACCGCGCCGGGCTCGTGAAGCCCCGCCGCCTGCATCCGCGCCCAGATCGCCGAGGCCGAGGCCACGCTCACCTGCTGGCTGACGATGGCGCTGAGCAGCTGCGCAAATCCGTCCGGGCGCAGCCGCAGCGGCAGCGCGCCCGTCCGCTCCAGCGCGAAGGCAAAGCGCGGCTCGCGCGCGGCGAGCCATTCGGCGCCTTCCGCGACACAGCCGTCGCCCCGGATCACCCGCTCTGCCAGCACCTCTTCCATGCGCCGCGACACTACCGCCCCGCCGCCCGGGCGCAAGCCGCTTGTCTGCCCGGAATTTGGGCGCTACGGCTTGCGCTCATGACGACTCTCTCCGAAACCCCCGCCCTTCCCGACGATTCCCGCGCCCGCCGCAATGTCTGGGTGCTGGTCATCGCCCAGGCCGTGCTCGGTGCGCAGATGCCGATGATCTTCACCGCCGGCGGGCTGGCGGGGCTGTCGCTTGCCTCCAACCCCTGCCTCGCCACGATGCCGATCTCGCTGATCGTGCTCGGCTCGATGCTGACGGCCACGCCGCTCTCGGCGGCGATGCAACGCTGGGGGCGCAAGGCCGGCTTCTTCATCGGCGCGACGGGGGGCATCCTCGGCGGCGCGCTTGGCGCCTTCGGGCTCTACCTCGGCTCCTTCCCGGTCTTCCTGCTCGGCTCGCTCTTCACCGGCATCTACATGAGCGCGCACGGCTTCTACCGCTTCGCCGCCGCCGACACCGCCTCGGACGCCTACCGTCCCAAGGCGATCTCCTACGTCATGGCGGGCGGGCTCTTGTCGGCGCTGATCGGCCCGCAGGTGTTCAAGCTGACGGCGGAGAGCTTCGTCGTGCCCTTCCTCGGCACCTACTTCGCCGTCATCGCGGTGAACCTCGTCGGCTTCCTGCTGTTCCCGCTGCTCGACATTCCGAAGCCGCCCAGGGCCAGCGCGACCGAGGACAAGGGCCGCACCCGCTGGCAGATGCTGACCACGCCCCGAATCGCCGTCGCGGTGATCTGCGCCATGGTCTCCTACGCGCTGATGAACCTGGTGATGACCTCGACGCCGCTTGCCGTGGTCGGCTGCGGGTTCCAGAAGGGCAACGCCGCCGACATCGTCACCGCCCACGTGCTGGCGATGTATGCGCCCTCCTTCTTCACCGGCCACCTGATCGCCCGATTCGGCGTGGAACGGATCATGGGCGCGGGCCTTGCCATCCTTGCCGCCGCCGGGGCCGTGGCGCTCCAGGGCGTCCAGCTCGAGAACTTCTTCATCGCCCTCGTGCTGCTCGGCTTCGGCTGGAACTTCGGCTTCATCGGCGCGACGACCATGCTGGCGGGCGCCCACAAGCCCTCCGAGCGCGGGCGAATGCAGGGCCTGAACGACCTACTCGTCTTCGGCGGCGTCACCGTCGCCTCGCTGTCCTCCGGCGGGCTGATGAACTGCTCCGGCGGCACCGCGGTCGAAGGTTGGACCGCCGTCAACCTCGCCATGATCCCGGCCCTCGTGCTGGCCGGCGGCGCGCTGATCTGGCTCGTCCTGCAACCGAAGGACCGCGCCGCCTGACTCCGGGCGCCGCGCCCCCATCTTCTTCTCTTCCCAAATATCTCCGGGGGGAGCCGCCAAGGGCGGCGTGGGGGGCAGCGCCCCCCTGCCACCGGGCCGCAGGCGCTGCCTTTCCCCCTTGACGCGCCGCCCCCGGATGTCATGAACACCACCCATGAGCAGCGGACACCTTACCATCGACCTCGGCGCGCTGGCCGCCAACTGGCGGGCCCTCGCCCAGCTGAGCACGGCCGAGACCGCGGCGGTGGTCAAGGCCGACGGCTACGGCCTCGGCGCGGGCCGCGTGGCGAAGGCCCTGGCCCAGGCCGGTGCCCGCCGGTTCTTCGTGGCGCTGGCCGAGGAAGGCGCGGCGGTGCGCGAGGCCCTGGGCCCCGGCGTGATGATCGGCGTGCTTTCGGGCCACATGGAGGGCGATACCGAGCTGATCCGCGCCCATGACCTGGTGCCGATGCTGAACTCGGTCGACCAGCTGCTGCGCCAGATCGAATCGCTCCCGAACCGCCCCTTCGGCCTGCAGGTCGACACCGGCATGAGCCGCCTCGGCATGGAACCCCCCGAGTGGTCCGCCGTCCGCGACCTTGCCATGACCCGCTCGCCCGCGCTGATCATGTCGCACCTCGCCTGCGCGGACGAGCCCGACCACGCGATGAACGCCCGGCAGCTCGATACCTTCCGCGAGATGACGGCGGGGCTGACGGTGCCCCGCTCGCTCGCCGCCACCGGCGGCATCCTGCTTGGCCCCGACTACCACTTCGACCTGACCCGCCCCGGCATCGGCCTCTACGGCGGCCAGCCCTTCGCCGAGGCGCGCCAGGTCGTGCGCCTCGACATTCCGGTGATCCAGCTGCGCACGCTCTCGCCCGGCGATACCGTCGGCTACGGCAACAGCTGGACCGCCGAACGCCCGACGCGCCTCGCCACCATCTCGGGCGGCTACGCCGACGGCATCCTGCGCGCCCTGACCGGAAAGCTGCGGCTCTACCACGGCTCGATCCCCTGCCCCGCCGTGGGCCGCGTCTCGATGGACCTGATCACCGTCGACGTCACCGACCTGCCCGAGGATCCGGGATATCTGACCCTGCTCGGGCCGCACCAGGGCGTCGACCGGCTCGCCGCCGCGGCCGGGACCATCGGCTACGAGGTGCTGACATCGCTCGGAAACCGCTACTCGCGGCAATACCTGTCGTGACCCGCCTGCTGTCCCCCCTCGCCCTGCTCGGCGCGCTGGCGATGAAGCTGCTGGCCGCCATCGGCCGCGTCGCGATCTTCGCCGTCGATACCGTCAGCCACCTGTTCCGCCCGCCGGTCTACCCCCGCGAACTCGCCATCTCGCTTCTGCACATCGGCTGGCTCTCGCTGCCCGTGGTCGGCCTGACCGCCATTTTCACCGGCGGCGCCCTGGCCCTGCAAATCTACTCTGGCGGCGCCCGTTTCAATGCCGAGGCGGTGGTGCCCCAGATCGTCGCCATCGGCATGGTGCGCGAGCTTGGCCCGGTGCTGGTCGGCCTGATGATCGCCGCGCGCGTCACCTCGTCCATCGCCGCCGAGATCGCGACGATGAAGGTCACGGAACAGATCGACGCGCTGGTGACGCTTTCGACCCACCCGATGAAATACCTGGTGGTGCCCCGCGTGCTGGCGGCCTTCCTGACCGTGCCGCTGCTGGTGGCCGTGGGCGACGTCATCGGCATCGCGGGCGGCTATACCGTCGCGGTGAAGAACCTCGACTTCAACGCCGCCGCCTACCTCAAGAACACCGTCGATTTCCTCGAGCTGCGCGACATCGTCTCCTCCCTCGTGAAGGGCGCCGCCTTCGGCACCATCGCCGCGCTGATGGGATGCTACTACGGGATGCGCTCGGACCGGGGCGCGCAGGGCGTGGGCCGCGCCACCAAGGGCAGCGTCGAGGCCGCCGCCGTGCTGATCCTTGCCGCCAACTTCGTGCTGACGGGGGTGTTCTTCTCGATATGATCCGGATGGAGACCGTCACCAAGGCCTTCGGGCCGAAGAAAGTGTTGCGCGGGCTGACGCTGAACGTGCCGAAAGGCACCTCGATGGTCATCATCGGCGGGTCCGGCACCGGCAAGTCGGTCACGCTGAAATGCGTGCTTGGCCTGATCGCCCCGGACAGCGGCACGATCCTGGTCGACGGCCAGGACGCCGCCCGGCCCGCCGACCGCGACGCCTTTCTCGCCCGCTTCGGGATGCTGTTCCAGGGCGGCGCGCTGTTCGATTCGCTGCCGGTCTGGCAGAACGTCGCCTTCCGCCTGCTGCGCGGCGCGCTGAAGAAGCCGGCCGCCGAGGCGAAGGAAATCGCCATCGGCAAGCTGCGCCGCGTCGGCCTGACGGCGGACGTGGCCGACCTGTTTCCGGCGGAACTGTCGGGGGGGATGCAGAAGCGCGTCGGCCTTGCCCGCGCCATCGCCGCCGAGCCCGAGATCATCTTCTTCGACGAGCCGACCACCGGACTCGACCCGATCATGGCGGGTGTCATCAACGACCTGATCCGCGAGATCGTGGTCGAGATGGGCGCCACCGCCATGACCATCACCCACGACATGAGCTCGGTCCGCGCCATCGCCGACAACGTCGCCATGCTGCACGACGGGGTGATCAAGTGGACCGGCCCCGTCGCCGAGATGGACAACTCCGGCGACCCCTACCTCGACCAGTTCATCCACGGCCGCGCCACCGGCCCGATCGAGGCGGTGCGCTAGAGCGCGGGTCACATCTGGAAGATCGGCTCGAAGCTGCCCCAGATCATCCGCTTGCCGTCGAAGGGCATGTCCATCATCTCCTTCCAGCGCGGATCGGTCTGTGACGAGGCAAAGCATTTCTCGGCCGATGCCTTGTCCTTCCAGACGATCCAGCTGAAGACGACGGCCTCGCCCTCCTCAAGCTGCACCGCCATCGGGAAGGACGTGACCTTGCCCTCGGGCACGTTGTCGCCCCAGCATTCATAGGTCGCCACCGCGCCGTATTCCTTGAACAGCGGCCAGGCCCGCTTCGCCGTCGCGATATAGGCTTCCTTGTTGGCCACGGGCACGGGCAACACGAAACCGGATACATAGGACATCTTCGGCACTCCCCTGATTTACCGGGGCCCAGCATCGCCGATCATTTGGTTGATATCAACCTTGATCGCGTGCCGGGCCCCGGCGCAGGCAGAGAGCCGCCGAGGGAGTCAGTGTGCCAGGAATACCGGCACGGTTGCCTTTTCCAGCATGTTGCGCGTCGCGCCGCCCAGGATGGCCTCGCGGAACCGCGAGTGGCCATAGGCCCCCATCACCACCAGGTCGGCGGCAGTATCGGCGACGTGACGGTTCAGCACGTCCGAGACGCGGTTCAGCGTCTTCGACAGCACGTCGATCTGGCAATGCACGCCGTGCCGCGACAGCATCTGCCCCAGCAGCCCGCCCGGGTCAGACCGTTCCGGCCCATGCGTCGGCGGGTCGATCACCACGATCCGCACCACCTCTGCCGCCTGCAACAGCGGCAGCGCCTTGCGGATCGCCGTCATCGCCTCGGCGCTTTCGTTCCAGGCCACCAGAACGGTGCCGGGCTTGGCCTGGACAGCGCCGGTGTCCGGCACCACGAGAACCGGCGCGCGCCCTTCGAACAGCGCCGATTCCACCACCGACTCGACCTCGGGTCCGCGCTCCTTGCCATAGGGTTTCGGCAGCACCACCAGGTCGGCAAAGCGCGCGTGGAAGCCGACGTGCCGCCCGATGTCGGCCATCTGCACCACGCCCTTGTCGGTGGCATAGCGCGCCGCCGTCCGGCTGAGCGCCGCCTCGGCATGGGCCTGCACCTCGGCCGCCTCGTCATGGCTGCGCTGGAGCGTCTCCTGCAACACCAGCGCATTCGCCCCGGCGTAGTAATAGCCGGTCTGGGTGCGGTCGACGCCCAGGCAGAGCGCGTCGGCATGGGCGTCCCAGGCCTCGGCCAGGGCTGCCGTCGCCGCCAGCGGCGCATCGGCAAAGCGCGTATCGGTCACAACGGTCAGTAACGTCTTGTAAGCCATTTCGAACCTCCGTTTCTGAAAGGCTCCAGGGGGCGCAACAGGCGTATCCCGTGGATTTCCTTCCAAGGCTTGCACGGAGCCGCCCCGATTGTCTTGATGCAGATCAAGGAATCGTTAACCGCCCTCCGGCATCACTGCCGCATTCCGAATCCGCCCAGCGGCATCAGAACCGTACGGGCATGGTCAGGGGACAACCATATGTCAAACGCACTCAAGCTGATCGCGCTGGGTCTCATCACGCTGGTGGCGATGATGGGCGTCAACTACGCGCGCGATCCGGCCTACATGGTTCACGCCGCCATCGTCACGCTGGTGGCCGGGGGCCTGTTCATCTACACGCTGCGCCGGATCGACGACCCCGTCGTGCAGGCGCCGCAGTCCGAATACTTCGACAGCGTGATCCGCGCGGGCGTCATCGCCACCGCCGTCTGGGGCGTCGTCGGCTTTCTCGTCGGCGTGATCATCGCCTTCCAGCTCGCCTTTCCGGCGCTGAACTTCGAGGTGCTCCAGGGCTATGGCAACTTCGGCCGCCTGCGCCCGCTGCACACCTCGGCGGTGATCTTCGCATTCGGCGGCAACGCCCTGATCGCGACCTCTTTCTACGTCGTCCAGCGCACCAGCGCCGCGCGCCTCTGGGGCGGCAACCTGGGCTGGTTCGTGTTCTGGGGCTACCAGCTGTTCATCGTGCTGGCCGCCACCGGTTATCTGCTGGGCGCCACGCAGAGCAAGGAATACGCCGAGCCGGAATGGCACGTCGACCTCTGGCTGACCGTGGTCTGGGTCGCCTACCTCGCCTGCTTCCTCGGCACGATCATCAAGCGGAAAGAGCCGCATATCTACGTTGCGAACTGGTTCTTCCTGTCCTTCATCGTCACCGTGGCGATGCTGCATGTCGTGAACAACCTCGCCATCCCGGTGTCGTTCTGGGGCTCGCGTTCGGTCTCGGCCTTCTCGGGCGTGCAGGACGCAATGACCCAGTGGTGGTATGGCCACAACGCCGTCGGCTTCTTCCTGACCGCCGGTTTCCTTGGCATGATGTACTACTTCGTGCCCAAGCAGGCCGGCCGCCCGGTCTACAGCTACAAGCTGT
>JAGRMS010000526.1 GCA_020441135.1 Pseudooceanicola sp. | reverse complement strand
AAGGACGAGCAGGCGATGTTCGACAAGTCGGTCGACGCGGTGCAGGGGCTTGTCGCCGCCTGCAAGGGCATCGACCAGAGCCTCGCCTGACACTCAGGGACCGGCCCGCTTCGGCGGTCCGTCGCAAAGTTACGATGATCCCCCGGTTCCCGCCGGGGGATTTTCTTTTCGGCGGCTGCCCATCGCCTAGGCGTGGCGCGGCCAGGACCGGTGCAGATCGTCGATGACGTAGCGATGGTGGTGCAAGCCGTCGGCCCGGTGCGCCGCCAGATGCGGGTGGTCGGGGCGCAGCTCGGGGTGGCGGTGGACAAGATCATCGGGATCGCGCGGCGGCCAGAGCCGCGTCGCCAGCAGCGTGCCGAACGCCGCCAGCGCGGCCATCGCAAGGAAAGTGGTCCGTAGCCCTATCGCCGGCACCAGCCAGCCGGCCAGCGGATAGGCCAGCAGCCAACAGGCATGCGACAGCGCGAACTGGGCGGCGAAGACGGCGGGGCGGTCCTCTTCGGCGGCCGAGCGGCGCAGCAGGCGTCCCGAGGGGGTTTGCGCCAGGCTGTAGCCAAAGCCGAGCACCGCCCAGAGCGCGCAGAGCGTCGTCAGGCCGTCGACCAGCGATCCCAGCGCGGCACCCGCGGCGAGCAGCGCCGCCCCCGCCAGCATCGCCGGGCGGTCCGGGATACGGTCGAGCAGGCGGGGCAGCGCCAGCGCGGCCAGCATCGAGCCGCCGCCGAAGGCGCCCAGCGCCAGCGCGACTTGCGACTGGCCAAGCCCGAAGCCCGCCTTGACGATGACCACTGTGTTGACGATCACCATCGCCCCGGCGGCGGCCACCGCCAGGTTGATCGCCATCAACGCGCGCAGCCGGGGCGTCGCCAGATAGATGCGCAGGCCGCGCGTCGTGCGCTGCCAGACGCCACGCGGCGGCGCCGGGCGTGGCCGGGGCAGGGAGGTGCCCAGCACCAGCAGCGCCGAGGCGAGGAAGCCGATGACGGTTCCCACGAACAGCACATGGAAGCTGACCACGGTCAGCAGCGCCGCCGCCAGAAGCGGCGAGAGCAGGCTTTCGAGATCATAGGCCAGCCGCGAGAGCGAAAGCGCGCGGGTATAGTCCTCTTCCTCGGGCAGAAGATCGGGGATCGTCGCCTGGAATGTCGGGGTGAAGGCGGCCGAGGCGGCCTGGAGCAGGAAGATCAGCAGGTAGATCTGCCAGATTGCCTCGACGAAGGGCAGGGCCAGCGCGATGGCGGCGCGGATGAGGTCGAGCGAGACCATAACCGCCCTGCGCGGCAGCCTAACCGCCAGCGCCTGCGCGATGGGGGCGAGCCCGACGTAGGCCACCATCTTGATCGCCAGCGCCGTGCCCAGCACCGCCCCCGCCGAGGCGCCCGCGATGTCATAGGCCAGCAGGCCCAGCGCGACGGTCAGCAGCCCCGTGCCCACCAGCGCGACGACCTGCGCGCTGAAGAGCCGGCGATAGGGCGTGTTGGCGAGAATCCTCAGCATGATCTCTGGACTGCCTGCGCCGGAACTGTCGCATCGGCGCGGTCTTCTGTCCACGAAAGTCCGGCGCTTTGGGCGCTTTCGTCGGGGCGGAGCACGGTAAGGGCAGGTTTTCCTTACTCCTTTGTGACGTTACGGCGTGTTTGCCGCGCCGGCGGGCGAAAGCCTAGCTAGCCGTCATTCTTAACGGAGTTTGTCATGCGACATCTGATCCTGGCTCTTACCTGTTCCCTCGCGCTTCCGGCCGCCGCGCAGGACATTTCGTCCGAGATCGCGGCGAACGGCATCGGCGCGACCCGCGACCGTCTGGCGGCGCTGCCCGCGCCCACCGACGCCGAGAGCTTCGCGCTGGGCGGCCTGACCTTTCTGAGCGCAGTCGAAGAGGCGCTTCAGCTTCGCTGGAGGGCGCGGGTCGCGACCCAGTTCCAGGCGATCCCGGTGCTGCGTCTGCCGGTGCCGCCGAACCCCAATCCCGAGCCGTTCCGGCCCGAGATGCTGCGCGACATGTTCGCCGCGCTCGACACGCGGATGGCGGATGCCGCCGGGGTGCTGGAGCAGATCCCCGACAGCTCGGACTTCAAGCTCGAGCTGCGCCCGGCTGACATCTGGTTCGACATCGACGGCAATGGCGCGCGTGGCGAGCGCGAGGGGCTGTTCAACGTCGCCGGGCCGATGCTGTTCGGGCGCGGCGGCGTGGACATGGAGGCCCTGCAGGGGATGTCGTTCAAGTTCGACGTCGCCGACAGCCGCTGGCTCGCCGCCTACGCGGAGCTGGTCCGGGGCACGTCGCTGGCGGTGCTGGCCTATGATCCGACCGACTCGATAGCGCGGGTGATGGAGGCGCATTCGGCGATGGCCGAGCTGAACCGGGGCACCCAGATGGCCAATGCGATGGACATGATGGTCGGCAACTGGGCCGACAGCGGCGCGGCGGTGCTGTGGTCGCTGCGGTCCGAGCCCGATGCCGAGCGGGGCGCTCAGGCGCTGGCGGCCTTGGAGCACATGGTCGCGCTCAACCGCGACTTCTGGCGACTGGTCGGCGCCGAGACCGACAACGACGCGGAATGGATTCCCAATGACGCGCAGCAATCCGCCACCGGGCTGACCTTTCCCGAGGGCACCGGCGCCGCCTGGCTGGAGGTTCTGGACGATGCCGACAAGCTGCTGAAGGGCGAGCTGCTTCTCCCCTACTGGCGGCTTGGCGAAGAGCGCGGACTGAACCTGCGGCGAATGTTCCTCGACCCGAAACCGATCGACCTGATCGGCTGGATTCAGGGCGAGGCGGCGCTGCCCTATGCCGAGTCCGGCCCGCTGATTTCCGGCGACAGCCTGGACCGGTTCGACCGTCTGGTCGAGGGCCGGGGGCTGATGTTCGCCGCGGTGCTTAACTGAATCGCGCCCGGCGGGGTGAGTCGGTAACGGATGGTTGACATGTGATCACACGCGTCAGGCGTGTGATCACATAATGCGAATTTTCCCGCTCATCCGCCCCGCCGCGGCACATTTCACTGTATTTTCGCCGCGGGTTTTGCCACAGCGCAGCCACAGACGAAGCCGCAAGGGACAGTCAGCGCGATGAATATCCACGAATATCAGGCCAAATCCCTGCTTCGCAGCTACGGGGCCCCCGTTTCGGACGGGCGTGTCGTGCTGAAAGCCGAAGAGGCGAAGACCGCCGCCGGTGAAATGGACGGCCCGATGTGGGTTGTGAAGGCGCAAATCCACGCGGGTGGCCGCGGCAAGGGCCACTTCAAGGAAGAGGCCGCCGGCGAGAAGGGCGGCGTCCGCCTGGCCCGCTCGGTCGAGGAAGCCGCCGAGGAAGCCCGCAAGATGCTGGGCCGCACCCT
>JAGRMS010000525.1 GCA_020441135.1 Pseudooceanicola sp. | reverse complement strand
CTCGGCTCGGTCAACCCGATGTTCCTGCTGCCCGAGGCGGTGAAGGCGCGCGGTGCGGCGATCGGCGAAGGCTGGGCCGGGTCGCTGACCATGGGCGCGGGCCAGTTCTGCACCAATCCCGGCATCGCCGTGGTGCAACGCGGCGCGGAGGGTGACGCCTTTGTCGCCGCCGCCAAGGCCTCGCTGGAAAAGGTCGCGGCGCAGACCATGCTGACCGACGGCATCGCCAGGGCCTACCGCGACGGCAAGTCCCGTTTTGATACCCGCAATGCCGTGCGCCCGCTGCTGACCAACGAGGACGAAGGGCGGCATGCCTCGCCCAACCTCTACGAGACCGACGCCGACACCTACCTTCAGGATCATGCGCTCGGGGAAGAGGTCTTTGGCCCGCTCGGCCTCGTCGTCCGCGTCAGCGGGCTGGACGAGATGGAAACGCTGGCGAAAGGCTTCGAGGGCCAGCTGACCGCCACGCTGCACATGGACGAAGGCGACACCGCCGCCGCCCGCCGCCTGCTGCCGGTGCTGCAACGCAAGGCGGGGCGTATCCTCGTCAACGGCTTCCCCACCGGCGTCGAAGTGGCCGACGCGATGGTTCACGGCGGCCCCTACCCGGCCTCGACCAACTTCGGCGCGACCTCGGTCGGCACCCTGTCGATCCGCCGCTTCCTGCGGCCGGTGTGCTACCAGAACCTGCCGGGCGCGCTGCTCGAAGACGTGGTCGGCTGACCAAGACCCCCTCCCCCTGCCCCTCCCCCTGACAGGGGGAGGGGAGTCACGTCCCTTCCGGCAACCGCCGCGACACCCGGTCCAGCCGCAGCACCTCCCAGGTATAGATTGCCAGCGCCACCCAGATCACCGGGAAGGCCAGCGCGTGCCAGCGGGTAAACGCCTCGCCGAACAGGAAGACCGCGCAGAGGAACTGCAGGGTCGGATTCATGTAGAGCAGCAGGCCCACGGTCGACATCGGCACCCGCTTGATCGAATAGCTGAACAGGATCAGCGGCGTCGCCGTCATCGGCCCGGCCCCGATCAGCAGCAGCGTATCCCAGGGGTCCAGACCGAAGTGGCCCGGCCCGGTCCGGTAGACGTCGAACAGGATCAGCCCGATCACCGGCATGAACACCAGCACCTCGGCGGTCACAGAGACGACGGGCCCGACGGGCAGCCCCTTCTTGAGGATGCCGTAAAGCCCGAAGGTCAGCGCCAGCGAGATCGAGATCCAGGGCACAACCCCCAGCCCCCATGTCAGCAGCGCCACGCCCGCCCCGGCCAGCGCCACGGCGGCCATCTGCAAACCCGACAGGTATTCGCCGAACAGGAACCGCCCCGCCAGCACGGCGACCAGCGGATAGACGTAGTAGCCAAGGCTCACCTCGGTCACCTTGTTGATCTGCGTCGCGTAGATCAGCATGAACCAGTTGACCGAGATCAGCGCGCTGGCCGCCACCACGATGGCGATCCGTTTTCCACCGCGCAGCGCGCCCCGGATCTCGCCCAGCCGCCCCTGGAAGGCCAGCAGCGCCGCGAAGAAGACCAGCGACCAGATCACCCGGTGCGCCATCACCTCGATCGCGGGCACATGCGTCAGCATCTTGTAATAGGCCGGCGACAGCCCCCAGATCAGGAATGTTCCGACGACGGCCAGCAGGCCCTTGGTGGTCTCGCGCATCGGTCTTCCCCGCCTGTGCGCCCCGAAGTGACAGGGCGCAGGGGCAGCGTCAAGGCACCAGCGTCACCAGCGTGATCTCGGGTTCGATCCCGACCCGCAGCGGGATCGTCGAACAGCCGAGCCCGCCCGAGACCACCAGCTGCCGCCGCCCCTCGCGGTAATGCCCCAGCGCGTAGGCCGTGCCGTGTCGCGACGGCGCGACCAGCGCGCGTCCGAACAGCCGCACCTGCCCGCCGTGGGTATGGCCCGACAGCACCAGCATCGCGCGGTCGGCCAGATCGGGGAAGACATCCGGCTCATGCGCCAGCAGGATCAGCGGCTTGCCCTCGGGCACCCCGTCCAGCACCGCCGCATCGTCCCGCCCGATGTGCCGCCACGCCCCGGTGCGGAATGCCCGCTGGCTCCCCAGCCCCGCCAGCCAGACCGGACCGAGATCCAGCGCCTCGTTCTCCAGCACCCGCCAGCCCGCCGCCTCTAGCAGCGCGGTCGCCCGGTTCGGCCCGTCCCGCCGCGCCCGCGCCGCCGGGTCGTCGTCCCAGTCATGGTTGCCCAGCACCGCGTAGCATCCCAAAGGCGCGGCATACCCCGCCAGCGCCGCGCAACCCGCATCGACCCGCGCCACCTTGCCCGGCCCCCGCAATCCCCCGGCGATATCGCCCAGGAAGACCACCAGGTCCGGCGCCAGCGCCATCACCCGCGCCCGCACAAGCGCCGCCCGCGCCGCCGTGTTGGCCGCAAAGCCGAAGTGCAGGTCGCTCACCACCGCCACCCGCAGCGGCGCCCCCAGCGCCACCTCATGCCGCACCACCCGGAACCGCAAGGCAGGGCCCAGCACCCCGGCCAAAGGCCCCCGCCGCGTCGCCCGGGCCAGCCAGCGAACGAAAAGGCCCGCCGGTCGTCCCGGCGGGCCCTTCCTATCCGTCAAACCGGTCACGCCTCACATGCGCGAGGCGACGTTTTCCCAGTTCACCAGGTTGTCCAGGAAGTTGGTCAGATACGCGGGGCGCTTGTTGCGGAAGTCGATGTAGTA
>JAGRMS010000089.1 GCA_020441135.1 Pseudooceanicola sp. | reverse complement strand
CCGGTGCAGGACCAGATGTATTCGACCGCGTATCTCTCCACCGCCGACTGGAACGACACCAAATTCAAGAACGCGGACTTCGACGCCATGCTCAACTCGGCCAAGGCCGAGCTGGACGAAGCCAAGCGCAAGGACATCTATTCCAAGATGGCCATGCTGCTGCGCGACGAAGGCGGCCTGATCTGCCCGATGTTCAACGACTACGTCGACGGGCTGTCCGAGAAGGTCCAGGGCTGGGAGGCCGATGGCACGGGCGAGCTGATGGGAGGCCGCGCGAGCCAGGTCGTCTGGCTGGCCTCCTGATCCGGGGCGCGCGGGGATGCACCCGATCGTGAAACTGGTGGTCCAGCGCCTTGCGCTGGGCCTCCTCCTGCTGTGGGCGACCTCGATCCTGCTGTTCAGCCTGACCGAGGCCCTGCCGGGAGACGCCGCGCAGGCCGTGCTGGGCCAGAACGCCACGCCGCAGGCGCTGGCCAACATGCGCGAGGAGATGGGCCTGAACCGTCCCGCCGTGACCCGCTATGCCGAATGGTTCGGCGGCATCCTGCACGGCGACCTGGGCCGGTCGATCATCAACAAGGTCGAAATATCCGAGTCGGTGGGCCGTCGCCTGTCCACGACGATCTTCCTTGCCTTCTGGGCCGCCGTCGTGGCGGTGCCGCTGTCGATCTTCCTTGGCCTGCTGGCCGTCCGCTTCCGCGAACGCTGGCCCGACAAGCTGATCTCGGGCCTGTCGCTGGCCTCGATCTCGATCCCCGAATTCCTGCTCGGCTACCTGCTGATGTATTTCGTCGGCGTGAAGCTCGGCTGGTTCCCGACCAACGCGATCATCTCGGACGGGATGACCCTGGGGCAAAAGCTGAACGCCATCGCCCTGCCGGTGATCGTGCTGACGATGGTGGTGCTGGCGCACATGATGCGCATGACCCGCGCCGCGATCCTGAACGTGATGCAGTCGGCCTATATCGAGACGGCCGAGCTGAAGGGCCTGTCGGGCTTCGACGTGATCTGGAAGCACGCCTTCCCGAACGCCATCGCGCCCATTGTCAACGTGGTGATGCTGAACCTCGCCTATCTCGTCGTCGGCGTCGTGGTGGTCGAGGTGGTCTTCGTCTATCCCGGCATGGGCCAGTTCCTGGTCGACGCGGTCAGCAAGCGCGACGTGCCGGTGGTGCTGGCCTGCGGCATCATCTTCGCGGCGATCTACATCGGCATGAACATGCTGGCCGACATCGTCTCGATCATCGCCAACCCGAGATTGAGGCATCCCAAGTGAGTTTGCATGGCAAACTCACTTCGCGCGGACAGGGCGGGTTCCTGCAAGGAACCTGCGGAGTCCGCCGCACGCCCGAGGCTCTTGCGCTTTCACGCAAGGCCCCCAGCCCCCTTCACAGCGAGACGCGCGCATGAAAAACATCCCGCTCTCGGCCATGATCGGCCTGTTCTTCACGGCGCTCTACTTTCTCGCCGCCATCTTCGCCCCGCTGATCGCGCCCTACGGCATGTCCGACGTGGTCAGCAACGAGATCTGGGCACCGGCGTCGTCCGAGTTCCTGCTGGGCACCGACAGCATCGGCCGCGACCTGCTGACCCGGATGATCTATGGCGGGCGCACGACGATCTTCATCGCCACCGCCGCGACGATCCTGTCCTTCGTCACCGGCTCGGTCCTCGGCTTCTTCGCCGCCGTCTCGGGCGGCTGGATCGACCAGGTGCTGTCGCGCTTCGTCGACCTGATGATGGCGATCCCCTCGCTGATCCTCGCGCTGGTTGTGCTGGCCGTGGTGCCGGTGACGCTGCCGGTCATCATCGTCCTGATGGGCCTTCTGGACGCCACCCGGGTCTTCCGCCTCGCCCGCGCGGTCGCCGTGGACATCAACGTGATGGACTACGTCGAGGCCGCCCGCCTGCGCGGGGAAGGCACGTCCTGGGTGATCTTCCGCGAGATCCTGCCGAACGCGCTGTCACCGCTCGTCGCCGAGATGGGCCTGCGCTTCATCTTCATGGTGCTCTTCGTCTCGACGCTCTCGTTCCTCGGCCTTGGTGTGCAGCCGCCGCTGGCCGACTGGGGCGGCATCGTGCGCGAGAACAAGGACGGCATCATCTACGGCATCCCGGCGGCGCTCTGGCCGGCCTTCGCCATCGCCACGCTGGCGATCTCGGTCAACCTGGTCGCCGACTGGGTGCTGAACCGCACCACTTCGCTGAAAGGAGGCCGGGGATGAGCGATCCGCTTCTCAGGGTCCGCGACCTCAAGATCGGCGCGACGGTCTATCCGCCGGGCGAAAAGCCGAAGAAGATCGAGATCGTCCACGGCGTGTCCTTCGACCTGGAAAAGGGCAAGGTGCTGGGCCTGATTGGCGAATCCGGGGCCGGCAAGTCGACCATCGGGCTGTCGTCGCTGGGCTATGGCCGTGGCGGGGTCGAGATCACGGGCGGCGAGGTCTGGGTCAACGGGCGCGACATCCTGAAAGGCGGCATCAAGGGCCTGCGCAAGCTGCGCGGGGCCGAAGTCACCTATGTCGCGCAATCCGCCGCCGCCTCGTTCAACCCGGCCAAGAAGCTGATGGAGCAGGTGACGGAAGGCGCGATCAGCCACGGGCGGATGACCAGGGCAGAGGCCGAGAAACGCGCTGTGGAGCTGTTCCGCAAGCTCGGCCTGCCCGACCCCGAGAACATCGGCAACCGCTATCCGCACCAGGTGTCCGGCGGGCAGCTGCAACGCTGCATGACGGCGCTGGCGCTTTGCCCGAAGCCCGATCTCGTGGTCTTCGACGAACCGACCACGGCGCTGGACGTCACCACGCAGATCGACGTGCTGGCGGCGATCAAGGAGGCGATCCGCGATACCGGGGTCGCTGCGCTCTACATCACCCACGACCTCGCCGTGGTGGCGCAGGTCAGCGACCACATCATGGTGCTGCGCCACGGCGAGACGGTGGAATACGGCGAGACCGACCAGATCATCAACGCGCCGCAAAAGGAATATACCCAGGCGCTGGTCTCGGTCCGGTCGATCGAACACGCGGAAAACCTGCCCAAGGGCGACCCGGTGCTGCGCGTCAGCCATGTGACCGCGCGCTACAAGGGCACCAACTTCGACGTGCTGAAGGATGTGAACGTCGAACTGCATCCGGGCAAGACGCTGGCCGTGGTGGGTGAATCCGGCTCGGGTAAGTCGACGCTGGCGCGGGCGATCACCGGGCTGCTGCCGCCGACCGGGGGCCGCATCGAATTCGCCGGGCGCACCCTGTCGCCCGGGCTGAACCAGCGCACGCGCGACGACCTGCGCGAATTGCAGATGATCTACCAGATGGCCGACGTGGCGATGAACCCGCGACAGACCGTCGGGACGATCATCGGGCGCCCGCTGGAGTTCTATTTCGGCCTCAGGGGCGACGCCAAGCGCAAGCGCATCAGGGAACTGCTGGACGAGATCGAGATGGGCGACGGCTTCATCGACCGCTACCCGGCCGAGCTTTCGGGCGGCCAGAAACAGCGCGTCTGCATCGCCCGGGCGCTGGCGGCCAAGCCGAAGATGATCATCTGCGACGAGGTGACAAGCGCGCTCGACCCGCTGGTGGCGGACGGCATCCTCAAGCTGCTTTTGGACCTCCAGAAGATCGAGGACGTGGCCTACCTGTTCATCACCCACGACCTTGCCACAGTGAAGGCCATCGCCGATTCCATCGCCGTGATGTATCGCGGCAAGGTGGTGCGCTACGGGCCGAAATCCGACGTGCTGGCGCCGCCGTTCGACGACTATACCGACCTGCTGCTGTCCTCGGTGCCCGAAATGCGGCTGGGCTGGCTGGAAGAGGTCATCGCCAGCCGCCGGATGGAGAGCGCCGGGAACTGAGCCCTTCCCGGTCAAGGTTGCCCGAAAGCCGCTTTTTTGCTAGGCTTCCCGCAGCCGTAGCGGATCCGGATTGATGGCCAAAAGCGACATTCCGAACTATTACGACAAGAAAAGAAAGTATGCCAAGGCCTTCCCCCTCTGGATGAAGGCGGCCGCCGAACGTGAGAAAATGGTGGTCGAGGCGCGCGACAGGCTGCTTGAGATCAAGGATATCGCCGAGACTGTCGAGACGGACCTGGTCAAGGCCGAAGCGAAGATGAAGGTGCCGCGCAGGGTGGTGAAATCGCACGCCGCCGCGGCCAAACAGCTGGTCTCGCAGGCGCAGCGCGCGATGGCTCAATTGGATGTCGGCGGCTTCATGGCCGCGGTGGCCGAGCTTCAGGCGGTGCGTTCCGCCTTCAATCAGGCGGTTGAAGACGCCAGTAAACTGAACTCGGGCCACGATGTCGTCACGCCGCAGGATGTGTCCAGGATCAAGGCCGTGAAGATCGGAGCGAAGTGATGGGCGCCACCGACAAGATCCTCGACAAGTTCACCAAGGACTTGAAGAAGAACGCGTCCGGCACCGATGCTTCGAAGTGGAAGAAGAACGCGCCGCCTGACGCCGGCCAGATGGATGCCGCCCTTCGGCAGGCCGCCGAGTTCCTGGCGCTGGCCCCTCAGGTCGACACGCTGCTCCAGGACAACGAGAAGGAATGGCGCGACGACATCGCCCGCGCCCGCGAGGCGCGCGACCTGCTGACCGAACGCATCGCCGCCGCCGACGCGTTGCTGGAACAGCTGCGCGGAACGCGCGAGACGGTGAAGGCCTGCAACGACCAGTGGCTGGGCCTTGCCGACAAGATCATTCCGATGCAGGCGAGGCCCGATCCGAAGAAGGAAAAGCTGATCGAGAAACTGCACGGGCAGGCCGAGACGATCCGCGAGCGCGGGCGCAAGGCGATGGAAAAGAACGAAGACCTGTTCGACAAGTCCAAGGGCGGGATCGGCAAGGTGAAGGCGCTTTAGTTCCGCCGTGCCCGGATGCACAGGCCCTGTTCCCTTTTGGGATCTGTTCGCGGCGGCAGGGGAAGCCTATCGTTCTCTTCAGACAAACCTGCCGAGGACGCCATGACCGAACCGCTTCCGACCTACTTCATCTCGCACGGCGGCGGCCCCTGGCCCTGGCTGCCCGAGATGCGGCGCATGTTCGTCAATCTCGAAGCCTCGCTGGTCGAGATGCGCAAGGAAAGACCGCAGGCCGTGCTGATGGTCTCCGGTCACTGGGAAACCGACGAGGTGGCGGTGATGACCTCGCCCAATCCGCCGATGGTCTACGACTACTTCGGGTTCCCTCCCGAGACATACCAGATCCGGTATCCAGCCCCCGGCGCGCCCGCGCTGGCGCAGCGCACGGCCGACCTGCTGCGGGCGGCGGGGCACAGGGTGAACCTGGACGGACAGCAGGGCTTCGACCACGGCACCTTCGCCCCGATGGCGGTGATCTGGCCCGAGGCCGACATGCCGACCTACCAGCTCTCGATCCGCAAGGACTATGACCCCGCCACCCATTTCGCCATCGGCCGCGCGCTTGCCCCGCTGCGCGAGGAGGGCGTTCTGATCGTCGGCTCGGGCCTGTCGTTCCACAACCTGCGCATGTTCGGGCCGCAGGCCAAGGTGCCGTCCGAGGCCTTCGACGCCTGGCTCGACAAGACCCTTGCGCTGCCGGGCGAAGACCGCACCGCCGCCCTGCTGAACTGGGAAAGCGCCCCCTACGCCCGCGTCTGCCACGCGCAGGAGGACCACCTGGTGCCGCTTTTCGTCGCGCTGGGCGCGGCCGAAAACGATGCGGCCGAACGGGTCTATCACGACGTCATGCTGCGCGGGGGGGTAACGGCGTCGAGCTACCGCTTCCACTGACGCGCCCGGGATTTTACCAGGATCCCGGGGACTGGAACTCGACGAGATTCTGCCCGCGCGGGGTTCCACGGGGGTTGCAAATCGGCCGCCGGGCCTGTCTTTTGCCGTCGCAACCCGAGGGAGGCGCGGATGGACCGGAAACTGCTGCTCATCATCATCGACGGCGTGCCCTGGCGGAACTGGCGGCGGCTGTTCGGCAACCTCGAGGGCTGGGTCGCCTCGGGCGAGGCGCAGGTCTGGCGGCATCGCGCGGTGCTGCCCTCGACCTCGGCCAGCTGCTATGCCTCGATCCACACCGGCGTCAGCCCGCAGGTGCATGGCTGCACCGGCAACGGCAACGTCTTCCGCCTGTCGCAGCCCGACATCTTTTCGCAGGTGCGCGCGGCGGGTGGCGTCACCGGGGCAGTCACGCATTCCTTCTGGTCGCAGTTCTTCAACCGCCACCCCTTCGACATGGTGCGCGACATCGAATACGACGAGCCCGACAGCGCCACGATCAACCACGGGCGCTTCCACACGATGACCGGCTATGGCCAGGTCAACCAGATGACGCCCTCGGACGTCGACCTCTTCGCGACGCTCACCATGCTCTGCGCGCGGCACGGCCTGAACTACGGCATCCTGCATACCTGCACGCTCGACAGCATGGGGCACCGGTTTTACCACGACTGCGAGGAGATGGACCACGCCTGCTACGTCCTGGACGAGATGCTGGCCCCCTTCATCCCGAAATGGCGCGCGATGGGCTACGAGGTGATCGTCACCGCCGATCACGGCCAGGACGAACGCGGGCATCATGGCGGCCCCGGTGAGTTGCAGCAGGATTCGGCGCTCTACTACTTCGGACCGGCGCAGGGGCCTTCTGCCGAGACGGTGATCGACCAGTTGCAGCTGGCCCCGGCGATCCTGACGCGGCTTGGCGCGAAGGTGCCCGAGACAATGAAGGGGAAACCATTCCTGCGCTGAACCGGCGGGGATAAACCCGGTCTTAAGCCTGACCGTCGGATAACACCTCGAATCGCTGACGAGGTGCCCGATGCTCGACAACCTTTCCGCTGGCCGGAAGATCCTGGCCGTCTTCGCCCTCTTTTCGGCAATCCTGGTGGCGGGAGGCGGGGTCGTGACCTGGGCGTTTCTGCGCGTGGCCGCAAACGGGCTTGAGGTGGGAGAACACCTGTCGCCGATTGGCGACGCCGCGATGGAGCTCCAGCTGAACGCGGCTCTGGCGAACATCGAGATGGAAGAGATCCTGGCCGGGCAAGACGATCGTGGGTTCGACGTGGTCGAGCGGCTGCTGGACGAGTCCGCGTTCTATGTCGGCGCAATTCTGGACGGCGCGCAGAACGCCGAAGGGCATTTCCATCCGACCACCTCCCAGGCGGTCCGCGATCATATCCTCGCGGTGCGCGACGACCTGGAAACTTTGAAGAAATCCGCCCGGGACCGGTTTGCCCTGATGCGCAGCGGGCAAGGCGTAGGCAGCGGCGCGGACGAACAGTTCGACCAGACCTACGAGGGGCTGATCGAAGGTCTTGCCGATCTCGCCCGGACCCTGCCCGCCTCGGCGCAGGGTCAGGCCGCGCTGGGGGAGGCCCGCTTTCGCCTGGCGCACGGCCACCTGATCCTGGAAGAAGTGCTGGGCGGCGACGGCGGCGAAGACTTCGCCGAAGTCGAAAACTCCTTCGCGGCGGCGGCATCCGCGGTTGCATCCGCGGCAGACGATCTGGGCCGCGACGGCAAGGACATTCTGGCGGGAATTTCGACGCTGACGCAGCTTGCCCGCGAACGACACGCGTCGATGCAGGATCGCGCGGCCGCGATCTCGGCCGCGTCGAAACGCTTCATCGAAACCTTTGACCGCTTCGTCGAAACGGCCGACAAGGCGGAAGAGGTTGTCCATGCGGACATGGAGGCGGGGCTGGCCAGGCTGCGGGCCTCGGAACGGCTGGCGTCGATCATGCTGGCGGCCACCGGGCTGCTGCTGATCGTGGCGATCCTGTTAGCCTACCGCGGTCTCGATGCCAGCCTTGGGCTGCGCCTCCGCCAGCTGTCCTCCTGCATGCGTGCCTTGCTGGACGGGGATCTTGCCATCAAGGCCCCGGACTGGCGCTCGGCCGATGAAGTCGGCACGCTGCGCGACAGCGTGGACGAGATGCGCGCCGCCTTCCTGCGCCAGGTCGAGCTGGAAAAGGCCGCCGCGGCAAGCCGCGAGGTGGCGGAGCGACAGGCGAAAGCCGCCGAACAGCAGGCCGCTCTCGCGGAACAGGGCAAGGCCGAGGCGCACGCCCGCCAGCAGGAGGCGCAGCGCCGGGCCGAGACCGCATCGCGCTTTGCGCAGGAGTTTGGCACCCTCGTTCGAAATGCCACCGGCGGCAAGTTCGGCGCACGGATGGCCACCGACTTTGGCGACGCATCCTTCGACGAACTCGCCCGGGGCATGAACGACGTGATGGCGGCGGTCGAGCGTGGGCTGGGCGAAACCGGGCAGGTGCTGGCGGCAATGGCGCGCGGCGAGCTGACCGCCCGGATGCGCGGCCACTACGAAGGCGCCTTCGCCACGCTGAAGACGGATACGAATGCCACCGTCGAACAGATGCACCAGACAGTCGTCTCGATCAATTCGGCCGCACAGGCCATCGTCGCGGGCACCGAGACCATCGCCGCAAGCACCGAGGAAATCTCGCGAAGAACGACGTCCCAGGCGACGGCGCTGAACGAAACCGACGGCACGACGAAGGAATTGTCGGGGCGGGTGACGGCCAACAGCGAAAGCGCGCGCAGGGTGGCCTCGCAGGCCAGGCTTGCCACCGAACAGGCCGAAGCCGGCGGCAGTTCCCTGCGGCGCACGGTTACGGCCATCCAGCAGATCGACGACAGCGCGCAGAAGGTGAAGAACATCATCGACGTGATCGACGACATCTCGTTCCAGACCAATCTGCTGGCGCTGAACGCCGGCGTGGAGGCCGCTCGCGCGGGCGAAGCCGGCAAGGGCTTTGCCGTGGTGGCGCAGGAAGTGCGGCAACTGGCACAGCGCGCGGCGCAGGCAGCGCAGGACATCGGCACGTTGATCGAGAAGAGCCTGCACGATGTCGCCGAAGGCGTGCATCTGGTGAACGAGACCGGCGATGTTCTCTCCGAGGTTCTGAAGGCGATTGCCGGCGTGGCCGAGGCAACGCAGGAGATCACCGCGGCCAACGAAACCCAGACTGCCGGAATAACCGAAATCAGCAGCAAGATTGCGACGGTCGGCAAGATGACCCAGCAGAACGCCGGGATAGCAGAAAGCAGCGCCCGCTCGGCCCGCAGTCTCAGCGACGAGGCGCATCAGTTGAGCGATCTGCTCGCGTTCTTCCACACCGATCCGAACGCGCGCGACAGCGGCTCGACCAACCGCCCGGCGCGCAGCGCGGCTTGAGAAATGCGGTTCGGGCGACCGGGGGTCCGCAACGGCGGCACAGGTTGATGATGCCAGCGGCGCGGGCCTTCGCGGGGGGCCCGCCAATCGAAGCGATTTGCTCCGCCACCCGCGACCCGTCTTCCCGCTCGGCCGACATCCACCGGCAGTCGCTTCGGCCATACCGAGCGGCACCCCCAGGCCCTGCCGCACGGGCCCGCGCGCGGTCTCAGAGGCTCCAGCCAACGGACGGCGTCGTCCCACGCCCTGCCTCGCCGGGAAGACAGGCCCCATCCGCCGACGAGGTGCGTCGTGCAAGAGCTCGATGCGCCGTCCGGGGCACCACTTTCTGGCGATCGCTCCCCGCTGCCGGGCCGGATCACTCTCGACCCGGGCGGCAACGAGTCCACTTGAACGCCGCACCATTGCCTGTAGACCTTGGCCATGATCCCCGCGCCACTCCCCCTGACCCGCGATGTCGTCCTGATCGGCGGCGGCCACACCCATGCTTTGGTGCTTCGGATGTGGGGCATGAATCCGCTGCCCGGGGCGAGGCTGACGCTCATCGACCCGGGTCCGAAAGCCGCATACTCCGGCATGCTGCCCGGGCATGTCGCCGGGCATTATGCCCGGTCCGAACTGGACATCGACCTGGTCCGCCTTGCCGGTTTCGCCGGTGCCCGGCTCGTCCTGGGGGCCGCCGGGCACATCGACTTGCAGGCGCAGCACATCCACGTTCCCGGACGGCCGCCGATCGGCTTCGACCTCGCCTCGATCGACATCGGAATCTCGTCGGGAATGCCGACCCTCGCCGGGTTTTCCGAGCACGCCATCCCGGCAAAGCCCCTCGGCCCCTTCGCCTCGCGATGGGGCGCCTTCCTCGATGACGGCGGCCCGGCCCGCGTCGCCGTCATCGGAGCAGGTGTGGCCGGCGTCGAGCTTGCCCTTGCCATGGCGCATTCGCTGCGGCGCGATGGCAAATCCGGTTCGGTCGCACTGATCGACCAGATCGCCGCCCTGTCGACGATCCGCTCCCGGTCCCGCGCCCTTTTGCTGAAGGAACTCGGGCGCAAGGGCGTCGTTCTCTTCGAGCACGCCACGATCGACCGGATCGACGCCACCGGCCTCGACCTGGCCGACGGCCGCCGGATTGCCGCCGATCTCATCGTCGGCGCATCGGGCGCCCGCCCGCAGGAGTGGCTTGCCTCAGCCGGGTTCGCCCTGCACGAAGGCTTCCTCAGCATCGACCCGACATTGCAGACAAGCGACCCGCGGATTTTTGCCGCGGGGGATTGTGCCCACATGCCATGGGCGCCGCGCCCCAAGGCTGGCGTCTATGCCGTGCGCCAGGCGCCCGTTCTTTTCCACAATCTGCGCGCCTTGCTGACCGGAGGCACGCTGCGCCGATACCATCCGCAGCGGGACTATCTGAAGCTCATCTCGCTCGGCGACCAGCGCGCCGTCGGCGAACGGTTCGGGGCAACCGTCGCAGGACACGCGGTCTGGCGTTGGAAAGACCGCATCGACCGCCGGTTCATGGCACGACTCCAGGAACTCCCCGCAATGCGCCCGGCCCCGCTCCCGCGCCTGCACACATCGGGCATGGCCGAGGTACTGGGCGAAAAGCCGATGTGCGGCGGTTGCGGCGCCAAGGTGGGCCGCAGGGCCCTGCGGGCCGGCCTTGGCAACGGGCAGCCCCTGGAGCGCGACGATATCACGCTTCTCCCCGGCGATGACGCGGCCCTTCTGACGACCGGCGGCGTCAGGCAGGTCTTCACCACCGATCACCTCCGCGCGTTCTGGGGCGACTGGGCGGTCATGACCCGCATTGCCGCCATTCACAGTCTTGGCGACATCTGGGCGATGGGCGCGCGTCCCCAGGCCGCAACGACGACGCTGATCCTGCCGCGCCAGTCGCCGGACCTTCAGTCCAGGATGATCGCCGAAATCATGGAAACCGCGCATGAGGTGATGACCGGCGCCGGCGCAGCTATCGTCGGCGGGCATACCACAATGGGCGACGAACTGACGATCGGCTTCAACCTGACGGGGTTGGCCCGGGATCGGGTCATCACGCTTGCGGGGGCGAAACCCGGCGATGCTGTCGTGCTGACCAAACCGCTTGGCAGCGGCGTCCTCATGGCGGCGGCGATGGCAGGACAGGCCGACGGCTCCTGGGTCGCCCATGCCCTGCAGTCGATGAGCCAATCTCAGGAGGCGGCGGCGGCGGCGCTGTCGGAATGTGCCACGGCCATGACGGATGTGACGGGTTTCGGCCTGGCCGGACACCTGATGAACATCTGCGAAGCCTCCGGAACCGCGGCCCTGCTCGACCTGGCGTCCATTCCGCTGATGGACGGGGCACTCGACCTGTCCCGTGCCGGAATACGATCGACGCTTTTCGCCGACAACCGCTCCGCCGCGCCGGGCATCGCGCTGACCCCGCACGCGGCGCTCCTCTTCGATCCGCAGACGGCCGGAGGCCTGTTGGCCAGCGTGCCGGCGCTCAGGGCAAAGGCCGTTGTCGACACCTTGCGGTCCCAGGGCTTCGCGGCTGCGCACATCGGCGACATCACGCCGGGCCCGCCAGGGGTTTCCGTCTATCCGGCTTGAGCCGTCGTCATCGACTCAAGGTTCAGTGTGCCAGTCCGCTGCCGCATCGGCCGGGCGGACCGTCCCGCTGCCGCCCGATCGTTCCCAGAGAGGCCGATCGCCCGAAACCCGACCGCCAAGCGCCACCAGGGACGCGAGAGCCCAGGCAACCAGCCCGGCCGGGCCAAACCGTCGGCGCCTGTTGCCCAAGGTCCGCAATTTAAGACCTTCCCCCTTGCGCCCTTCCCTTGATTTCCGCTATCCCACCCGACGGAGAGGTGGCCGAGTGGTCG
>JAGRMS010000088.1:5640-7584 GCA_020441135.1 Pseudooceanicola sp. | reverse complement strand
AACGACCGCATGATGCGGCTCATGTTGATGCCCTTCTTGCCGGCCTCCAGGCTGACCGTGCCGGTGACGGAGGTTTCCAGCGTCAGGTCGCCGTTGTCGCGGGTGTGAAAGCGGATCGGCAGGCGGAAGTTCGAGATGCCGACGTGCTGGATCTGCCGCTTGGCCCCCCGGATCAGGCTGGCCGGGCCGTTTTGCAGGTCGGGCAGCGTGGCCTTGTAGGCGTCGTCGGCGACGAATCCCTCGGGGTATTTCCGCGACAGGTCGGGATAGGGCACCCCCGCAACGCCCGGCAGCAGGCGTGCCAGCGCGGGATCCATCTGCGCGAGGTCATCCTTCGACGCCCCGGCGACCCACTGGCGCAGCAGGTCCAGCGCGGCCTTGGCGTCGGTTTCGTCCGGGGTCGCGGCAATCGTCGGGCGGTGGAGGGTCATGGGGAGTCTCCCGTCATTCGGAGTGCCAATGTAATGTTTCGCAGCGGTCTTTGCCACGATTTGTTGCATATACGCGCGCGGCCCAGCGCCGGATCAACGTTCGGGCGCGACATCGGTTGCCTTGGAACTTGCCCCCCACAGTTGCCCCTGTGCAAGCCCGCGCGCCTGTGGCATGTCCGCCGGGACCGATGAACGCAGGAGAATCCGATGTCGCGCACCGTCTATGTCAACGGCGAATACCTTCCCGAGGAAGAGGCGAAAGTGTCGATCTTCGACCGCGGCTTCCTGATGGCCGATGGCGTCTACGAGGTGACAAGCGTGCTGGGCGGCAAGCTGATCGACTTCGACGGCCACGCGGTGCGGCTGGAGCGGTCCTTGCGCGAACTCGACATGGCTGCCCCGGTGACGAAGGACGAACTGCTGGCGATCCACCGCGAACTGGTGGCGCGGAACGCGATCGACGAGGGGATGGTCTATCTCCAGATCACCCGCGGCTCGCCCGGCGACCGTGACTTCGCCTTTCCCGATCCGGCGGTGACGCCCTCGACCATCGTGCTGTTCACCCAGAACAAGCCGGGCCTGGCGGCGAACCCGGCGGCGAACAAGGGGATCAAGGTCATCTCGATCGAGGATATCCGCTGGGGCCGGCGCGACATCAAGACGGTGCAGCTGCTTTACCCCTCGATGGGCAAGATGATGGCGAAGAAGGCGGGTGCGGACGACGCCTGGATGGTCGAGGACGGGTTCGTGACCGAGGGCACCAGCAACAACGCCTATATCGTCAAGGGCAATCGGATCATCACCCGCGCGCTGTCGAGCGACATCCTGCACGGCATCACCCGCGCGGCCGTCCTGCGCTTTGCCCGCGAGGCGCAGATGGAGGTGGAAGAGCGCAGCTTTTCCATCGACGAGGCGAAGCAGGCGGACGAGGCCTTCATCACGTCGGCCTCTGCCTTCGTGATGCCGGTGGTCGAGATCGACGGCGCGCAGGTCGGCAGCGGCACGCCGGGGCGGGTGGCGCTGCGGTTGCGGGAAATCTACCTGGACGAAAGCCGCAAGGCGGCGGTCTGAGCAGCGTCGCGCTGCGCGGATCGGTCGCGCGGTCGCGTATTCGAGACAGGAAGAAGCAGCAGGGCGCTGTGGGTGTCCCCGCCCCGCAGGCTTGTGCCCCAACACCGCCCCCGCTAAACCAAAGGTCA
Source organism: Pseudooceanicola sp. (assembly GCA_020441135.1). Classification (GTDB taxonomy): domain Bacteria; phylum Pseudomonadota; class Alphaproteobacteria; order Rhodobacterales; family Rhodobacteraceae; genus Seohaeicola_A. Next base: position 5,954 of record JAGRMS010000088.1, on the reverse strand, counting down.
ACTTGACCGCATCAGGATCACCGACATGACCACGACCGCCGATTTCCAGGACCGCATGCTTTCCCTCGGGCTTGCCCGGGTCGCCGAACAGGCGGCGCTGGCCTCGGCCAGCTGGGTCGGGCGCGGCAACGAGAAGGCGGCGGACCAGGCGGCGGTCAACGCCATGCGCACCCAGCTGAACCTGCTCGACATCGCCGGTGTCGTCGTGATCGGCGAAGGCGAGCGGGACGAGGCGCCGATGCTCTACATCGGCGAGGAGGTCGGCACCGGCAAGGGGCCGGGCGTGGACATCGCGCTCGACCCGCTGGAGGGCA
>JAGRMS010000088.1:0-5593 GCA_020441135.1 Pseudooceanicola sp. | reverse complement strand
CCGTGATCGCCATGGGCCCGCGCGGGTCAATGCTGCACGCGCCGGATACCTACATGGAAAAGCTCGCCATCGGTCCGGGCTATCCCGAGGGGCTGGTGACGCTCGACATGCCGCCTGCCACCCGCGTCTCGGCGCTGGCGACGGAGAAGGGGTGTTCGCCCAGCGACATCACCGTCTGCATTCTCGAGCGCCCGCGCCACGAGGCGATGATCGCCGAGGTCCGCTCCACCGGCGCGTCGATCCGGCTGATCACCGACGGCGACGTGGCGGGTGTCATGCATTGTGCCGAAAGCGCCAAGACCGGCATCGACATGTACATGGGCACCGGCGGCGCGCCCGAGGGCGTGCTGGCGGCGGCGGCCCTGAAGTGCATGGGCGGCCAGATCGAGGGGCGGCTGGTGTTCCGCAACGAGGACGAGAAGGCGCGCGCGGCCAAGGCAGGGATCACCGACCTGAACCGCATCTACCGCCGCGACGAGATGGTGACGCAGGATGTGATCTTCGCCGCCACCGGCGTGACCGGGGGCACCCTGCTGCCGGGAATCCGGCGCGAACCGGGCTGGGTCACCTGCACCACGCTGCTGATGCGCTCGAAGACCGGGTCGGTGCGGCGGATGGAGTATCGCACCCCCGTCGCCTGACGGCGACCGCCTGCGGCGCGAGTATTTGTAAAGAGAAGAAGCAGGGGACGCGCCTTGGCAGAGCCCGGATTTCTTGGCGTTTCGGCCTCGCTGACCGGGCGGCGCTGGGCCGGTCCGGCGCTGGAGGTGGACCGCGCCGCCGAGGCGATGGCGCAGGCGGGCGGGTTGCCGCGCGCGCTGTGCCAGGTGCTGGCGCGCCAGGGCGTGGCGGCGGAAGAGACGGCGGGCTACCTCGCCCCGCGCCTTGCCGACCTGCTGCCCGATCCGCGACGGCTGCGCGACATGGCCAAGGCGGCAGCGCGCTTCCTGCAGGCGGTGGAGCGGCGCGAGCGGATTGCGATCTTTGCCGATTACGACGTGGATGGCGGCAGTTCGGCGGCGCTGCTGCTGGTCTGGCTGCGCGGCATGGGGATGGGCGCGACGCTTTATATCCCCGACCGGATCGACGAGGGCTACGGGCCCAACGTCGAGGCGATGGCGGGGCTGGCGGCGGCGCATGACCTGATTGTCTGCGTCGATTGCGGGACACTCAGCCACGAACCCATCGCGGCGGCCAAGGGTGCCGACGTGATCGTGCTGGATCACCACCTTGGCGGCGAGACCCTGCCGGATGCGCTGGCGGTGGTGAACCCGAACCGGCAGGACGAGGACGGCACGCTTGGCCACCTCTGCGCCGCCGGCGTCGTCTTCCTGATGCTGGTCGAGGCGCGGCGGCAGCTGCGCGAGGCGGGGCGGCCCACGGGGCCCGACCTGATGGGCCTGCTCGATCTCGTCGCGCTGGCGACGGTGGCCGACGTGGCGCCGCTGGTGGGGGTCAACCGGGCGCTGGTGCGGCAGGGGCTGGCGGTGATGGCGCGGCGCGAACGCCCCGGGCTGGTGGCGCTGGCCGACGTGGCGCGGATGGATACGGCGCCGACGCCCTATCACCTTGGTTTCCTGCTTGGCCCGCGCGTCAACGCGGGCGGGCGGATCGGCAAGGCCGACCTCGGCGCGCGGCTGCTGGCGACGGATCAGGTGGCCGAGGCGCAGGCGCTGGCGCTGCGGCTGGACCAGCTCAACACCGAGCGGCGCGAGATCGAGGAGCAGGTGCGCCTGGCCGCGCTCGCGCAGGCGGAGGAACGCGGACTGGATGCGCCGCTGGTCTGGGCGGCGGGGCAGGGCTGGCACCCGGGCGTTGTCGGCATTGTCGCGGCGCGGTTGAAGGAGGCGACGAACCGTCCCGCCGTGGTGATCGGGGTCGAGAACGGCATCGGCAAGGGGTCGGGCCGGTCGGTCTCGGGCGTCGACCTGGGCAGCGCGGTGCATCGGCTGGCGGACGAGGGGCTGGCGCTGAAGGGCGGCGGCCACCGGATGGCGGCGGGGCTGACGGTGGCGGAGGACAGGATCGAAGCGGCGATGGCGCGCCTGTCGGAGCTGCTGGCGCGGCAGGGCGCGGGCACCGGCGGGGCGGCGGACCTGCACCTTGACGGGATGCTGATGCCCGGCGCGGCGACGCCGGAGCTGATTGCCCAGCTGGAGCAGGCGGGACCGTTTGGCGCCGGCGCCCCCGCGCCGCGGTTCGCGCTGCCCGCGCTGCGGGTCAACTTCGCGCGCAAGGTAGGCGAGAAGCACCTGAAGCTGTCGCTTGCCGACGACCACGGGCAGAAACTCGACGCGATCGCCTTCGGCGCCTTCGACGGGGCGATCGGGCCGCGCCTGACCGACCACGGCGGCGCGCGGTTCCACGTGGCCGGGCGGCTCGAGATCAACTCATGGGGCGGACGCAACGCGGTGCAGCTGCGCCTGGAGGACGCGGCCCCGGCCTGACCTATTTCGCCAGCTTGCGCATCTGGCCCTCGAGCGCGTTGACCCGCGAGGCCAGCGACTTGGCCGCCTTGTCGATCTCCTTGAAGGTCTTGTCGACGTGGTCGAACTCCTTGTTGTAACCGGCAAAGAAATCGCGGCAATGATCGCGGTGCTTGGCCAGTTCGCTGTTCAGATCCTTGGTCATGTTGGTCAGGTCGGTGACGCCCTTTGCGACGTCGCCCAGTCCCTTTTCCATCTGTGCGACCCGTTTGCCCAGGGCCTTGATCTCGTCGCTGTCGAACATGGATGTCTCCGGTCAGTCATGTGCGGGTGTCACGATGGCACGGAATGGTCCGGGCGCAAGGACTTGTTGCAATCGGAGGAGCGACGCTGGCGGGCCTTTGACTTCGCGCGCCTGTCGTCTGATGCTGCGCCACCACAGCCCGGAGCCCCGATATGGCCTGGTATGCCATCGCCAGCCTGACCCCCGCCGCGATTCTCGCGGTTGCCTGCCTGCTGGGCGGCGGCTGGGCCTGGGGCGCGCTGGCGACGATGACCGTGGCGATCGCCGGGCTGGACCGGCTGACGCGGGTGGTGCTGCCCGCGCGGGCGGGCGACGGGGCGGCGGTGGCGGTGCTGCTGGGGCTGGTGCATTTCGTGCTGCTGTTCCTTGGGGTCCGGGCGCTGTCGGGTGCGGTGCCGCTGACGGGGGCGCAGATGGTGGCGCTGACGGCGGCGCTGGGGAGCTTCTTCGGGCAGGTTTCCAATTCCGACGCGCATGAACTGATCCATGCCCGCAACCGCTGGCGGGTGCGGCTGGGCACGGCGGTCTATGTCTCGCTCTTGTTCGGGCACCACGTCTCGGCACACCTGCGCGTGCATCACCCCCATGTCGCCACGCCGCGCGACCCGAATTCGGCGCGGGCGGGCGAGGGGTTCTACCGCTTCTGGGCGCGGGCCTGGGCGGGGTCGTTCCGCGAGGGCTGGCGGGCCGAGACGCGGCTGCGGCAGGGGCGGGGGCTGCATCCTTATGCGGTCTATGGCGGCGGGGCGCTGGCGACGCTGGCGGCGGCGTCGCTGGTCGGCGGCTGGCGGGGTGTGGCGGCGCTGGGGGTGCTGGCCCTCTGGGCGCAGACGCAGCTCTTGCTGGCGGATTATGTGCAGCACTACGGGCTGTGTCGGGAGACGCGCGCAGATGGCAGCGCCGAGCCGGTGGGCGCGGCGCACAGCTGGAATGCCGCGCCCTGGTTTTCGGGCGCGATGATGCTGAACGCGCCGCGCCATTCCGACCACCACCTGAACCCCGCCCGCCCCTTCCCCGCGCTGCGGATCGACACGCCCGGCCTGCCGATGCTGCCCGCGGGCATTCCGGCGATGGCGATGCTTGCCACCGTCCCGCCGCTCTGGCGGCGGGTGATGGCGCGGCGGCTGGCGGCGCTGGCGCGCGTCGAGGTTAACCAAAGGTTAAGCGAACAGGTGCGGAACAGCGCGGATTCTGGCAAGGTAAACACATGATGAAACCTCTGCTGATTCTCGCGCTGTTGGCCGCCCCCGCCGCGGCACAATCGACCTTGAGCGCCGAGGCGTTCGACAGTTACACGCGGGGCAAGACGCTGTTCTATGGCGCCGAGGGCTCTGCCTACGGGGTGGAACGCTACCTGGAGGGGCGGCGGGTGGTCTGGTCGTTCCTCGACGGCAAGTGCAAGGAAGGCGTCTGGTATGAAGAGGCCGGGCGCATCTGCTTCCTCTACGAGGACAGTGCCGACCCGCAATGCTGGACCTTCCGCGAGGCGGCGGGCGGGCTGGTGGCGAAGTTCGAGGGCGAGGACGTGTCCACCGAGCTCTACGAGGCGCGGGACATGGGGGAAGAGATGCTCTGCTACGGACCGGAAATCGGGGTTTGAGGTGGCGGCGGGGCAAGCCCCGCCCTACGGAGCCTCGAGGGTCGGCGCGGCGTCGCGCGGCGAAGTGGGGGGCGCTGCCCCCCGCCGCCCGTGCCGGGCGACTCCCCCCGGAGATATTTGTCAAAGAGAAGAAGCTCGGAGTAGAGCCCTTTGGCCGCCGGGCGGCACCGGGGGCCATGCGGGCCGGGCGCGCGCTGCCTGGCGGGGGTGAAGCGGTCATCCGCGCGCCCGATCTTCAGCGGGGTGCGGGTGGCGTCGCGGGTGGCGGCGGGATTGTCCCCGGTCTGGCCCCCCGGTCTGGCCCCCCGGTCTGGCCCCCCGGTCTGGCCCCCCGGTCTGGCCCCCCGGTCTGGCCCTGGCAAGGCTCTGCGCCGTCGTGGCCTGGCCGCCGGGGCTGGCGAACCGGGGCGCGGCGGCGGCGAAGCAATGCGGGCGGCGTGATTCCCTCTGCGGCGGGGGCCCGGGGAGGGGATACGGCCTGGGGCTTGGCGCCGCGCGAAAGCTCTCTTTCTCTTGAACGCGCCGCGCGGTAGATACCCTGGATGGTTCTGGAATACACCTCGTTGAAAGCCCTGCTAGACCACGGTTTCGACACCGTGATCGACGTGCGCAGCCCTGCCGAATTTGCCGAGGACCACATCCCCGGGGCGATCAACCTGCCCGTCCTCGACAACGAGGAACGCGCCCGGGTCGGGACGATCTACAAGCAGCAGAGCCCGTTCCTGGCGCGCAAGCTGGGCGCTGCGCTGGTGTTCCGCAACGCGGCCAATCACATCGAGACGGTGCTGAGCGGCAAGGACGGCGGCTGGCGGCCGCTGGTCTATTGCTGGCGGGGCGGGCAGCGGTCGGGGTCGTTCGCCTGGATGCTGGGCCAGATCGGCTGGCGGTCGGAGGCGATTGCCGGGGGCTACCGCGCCTACCGGCGGCTGGTGGCGGGGATGCTGTACGACGCGCCCTTGCCGCACCGGTTCGTGGCGCTGGACGGCTACACGGGCACCGCCAAGACCGAGCTGCTGAAGCGGGCCGGGGCGCTTGGTGCGCAGGTGCTGGACCTGGAAGGCGCGGCGGCGCACCGGGGGTCGCTGCTGGGGGCGATGGCCGAGCCGCAGCCCTCGCAAAAGGGATTCGACACCCGGCTGGCGGTCGCCCTGTGCCGGTTGGACCCGGGGCGGCCGGTGCTGGTCGAGGCGGAGTCGAGCAAGATCGGCCGGCTGAACCTGCCGCCGAGCGTCTGGGAGGCGCTGAAGGCGGCGCCGCGGATCG
>JAGRMS010000087.1 GCA_020441135.1 Pseudooceanicola sp. | reverse complement strand
CCTGGTGGCTGCTGCTGCTGCGGATTCTGGCGGTGGCGGCGGTGATCGTCGGACTGGCCGGTCCGGTCCTGAACCCGCGTCAGGGCGAGGACGGCGCGGGTCCGCTGCTGATCCTGCTGGATGCAAGCTGGGCGGGCGCGACGCGCTGGGACGGCAAGGCCGACCTGGTCGGGGCGCAACTGGAAGAGGCCGGGCGCAAGGGCCGCCCCGTGGCGGTCCTGCGGCTCAGCGCGCCCGAGGCGGTGAACTTCCAGTCTGCGGACGCCTGGGCGACGCGCCTGCCGGGGATCGTGCCGCAGCCCTGGTCGCCGACCGAGGCTCAGCTGGCGGAAGTGACGGCAGCGCTGGAGGCGGTTCCGGGCGGCTTCGACACCCATTGGTTTGGTGACGGCATCGACTATCCCGGGCGCTCGGCGCTGGCCGAGGCGGTGAGGACGCGGGGCAACCTGCGGGTCTACCAGACCGGCGGCTCGGTACTTGGTTTGGCCCCGGCGGGCTATGCCGACGGGGCGGTGCAACTGACCGCACGGCGCTCGGGCGCTGGCCCGGCGGGCGAGGTAACGATCCTTGCCGAAGGGCGCGACCCGGCGGGCAACGCGGCGCGGCTGGGCCAAGCGGTGGCGATCTTTGACGAAGGTGCGACAACGGCAGAGGTGGCGCTGGCGCTGCCCGCCGAACTCCGCGCGCGGGTGACGCATTTCGCGATTGCAGGCCAGCGGTCGGCCGGGGCGCTGTCGCTGACCGACGACGCGCTGCGGCGGCGCGAGGTGGCGCTGATCGCGGGCCGCGAGGACCGCGAGGGACTGGAGTTGCTGGCCCCCCTGCACTACCTGCACCAGGCGCTGGAGCCGACCGCCGACATCCTTGACGGCGCGCTGATGGAGGTGCTTCCAGCCAACCCGGACGTGATCGTGCTGGCCGACGTGGCGACCCTGTCGGAGGCCGAGGAAACCGCCCTGACCGACTGGATCGAGAAGGGCGGGATGCTGTTGCGCTTTGCCGGGCCGCGGCTGGCGGCCAGCGACATTTCCCGCATAGACGAACACCCGCTGATGCCGGTACGCCTGCGCGCCGGGGGCCGCACGGTCGGCGGTGCGATGAGTTGGGGCGAGCCCAAGGCGCTGGCGCCCTTTCCCGAAGGCTCGCCCTTCCACGGGCTGCGCCTGTCGCCGGACGTGACCGTCTCGGCGCAGGTGGTGGCGCAGCCGGACCCGACGCTGGCGGACCGGGTGATCGCCTCGCTGAGCGACGGCACCCCGCTGGTGACGCGCAAGGCGCTGGGACAGGGGCAGATCGTGCTCTTCCACGTCACGGCGAATGCGGAATGGTCGAGCCTGCCGCTGTCGGGGTTGTTCGTGCAGATGCTGGAACGGCTGGCGGTCTCGTCCTCGGCCAAGCAGCCGGGCGCGGCGGAACTGGAGGGCACGACCTGGACCCCGGTGCATGTGATGGACGCCTTCGGCACGCTGTCGGACGCCAGCACCTTGCCGGGGGTCGAAGGGCCTTTGCTGGCCGGGGCCCCGGTGGGGCCGGAGCTGCGTCCGGGGCTCTACCGCAGCGAGGACCGGCGGCTGGCGCGCAACGTGCTGACGTCGGAGACGGTGCTTGAACCGGCGGTCTGGCCGGCGGGCGTTCCGGTCGAGGGGATGGAGGTGACGCGGGAACTGCCGCTGGGCGGTATCCTGCTGGCGCTGGCGCTGATCCTGCTGGCCGCCGACGTGGTGGCGGCGCTGGCGCTGTCGGGGCGGCTGGTGCGGGGCATGGGCGGCACGGTGGCGGCGCTGGCGCTGGTCCTGCTGCTGCCGCAGGGCGCGCAGGCACAGGCGGCGGATGACGAGGCCTTCGCCATCGAGGCAAGCCGCGAACTGGTGCTGGCCCACGTCCTGACCGGCAACGCCCAGATCGACGACGTGGCGCAGGCGGGGCTGAAGGGGCTGTCCGATACGCTGTTCTTCCGCACCTCGGTCGAACCGGGCGAGCCGATGGGCGTGGATCTGGAGCGGGACGAACTGGTGTTCTTCCCGATGCTCTACTGGCCGATCACGCAGGACCAGCCGACGCCCTCGGCGGCGGCCTATGCCAAGCTGAACGAATACCTGCGCTCGGGCGGGCTGATCCTGTTCGACACCCGCGACGCCGACATCGCGCGATTCGGCGCCGCCAGTCCGAACGGCCGCCGGCTGCAACAACTCGCCGCACCGCTGGACATCCCGCCGCTGGAGCCGCTGCCTCCCGACCATGTGCTGACGCGCACCTTCTACCTGTTGCAGGACTTCCCGGGCCGCCACGCGGGCCGCGAGCTTTGGGTCGAGGCTTCGCCGCCGGACGCCGAACAGATCGAGGGGATGCCCTTCCGCAACCTCAACGACGGGGTGACGCCGGTGGTGATCGGCGGCAACGACTGGGCCGCGGCCTGGGCGGTGGATCGCAGCGGGGCCTCGTTGCTGCCGGTGGGGCGGGGTTACGCGGGTGAGCGCCAGCGCGAGCTGGCCTATCGGTTCGGGGTGAACCTGGTGATGCATGTGCTGACCGGCAATTACAAATCCGACCAGGTGCATGTGCCTGCCCTGCTCGACCGGCTCGGCCAATGACCGGCGCGGTGGTCTTCGATCCGCTGCTGCCCTGGCCCGCGATCGCGGCACTGGCGGTTCTGGCCGTGCTGGCCGTGGGTCTTGCGCTGTGGCGCGGGCTGGCCGGCTGGGGGCTGCGGGCGCTTGGCGCTCTGGTGGTGCTCGGCGCGCTGGTCGGCCCGGTGCTGCAACAGGAGGATCGCGCGCCGCTGTCGGACATCGTGATCCTGCTGGAGGACAAGAGCGCGAGCCAGGGTCTCGCGGACCGCCCGGAGCAGACGACGCAGGCGGGCGATACCCTGGAGCGCACGCTGGAGGCGCGGCCCAACACCGAGGTGCGGCGCGTCGAGGTGGCGGACGGCGAGGGCGACGCGGGGACCGAGCTGATGACGGCACTGAATGCCGCGCTGGCGGAAGAGCCGCGCGCGCGCATCGCCGGGATCGTGGCGCTGTCTGACGGGCGCCTGCACGACATCGACCGCGCCCCCGACCTGCCCGCGCCGCTGCACCTGCTGTTGAGCGGGCACGAAACCGACTGGGACCGCCGCCTGATCGTCCGCAACGCCCCGGCCTTCGCGATCATCGGCGAGCCGGTGACGCTGACCCTGCGCATCGAGGACACCGGCGCGGTGCCCGAGGGCGTCGGCGCGGCGACGCTCCAGATCGCCGTCGATGGCGGCGCGCCGGAAAGCTACCCGGTGCCCATCGGCCAGGACATCGACCTGCCGGTGACGCTGCCGCACGGCGGGCGCAACGTGCTGCAATTCACCGTGGCGACGGCGGATGGCGAGCTGACCGACCGCAACAACACCGCGCTGATCCAGATGAACGGCGTGCGCGACCGGCTGCGGGTGCTGCTGGTTTCGGGCGAGCCCCACGCGGGCGGGCGGACCTGGCGGAACCTGCTGAAATCCGACTCGTCGGTCGACCTGGTGCATTTCACCATTCTCCGACCGCCCGACAAGCAGGACGGAGTGCCGGTCAGCGAGCTGTCGCTGATCGCCTTCCCGACGCGCGAGCTGTTCCTGGAAAAGATCGACGACTTCGACCTGATCATCTTCGACCGCTACCGCAGGCGGGGGATCCTGCCCGCGCTCTACCTCGAGAACGTCGCGCGCTACGTGCGCGACGGCGGGGCGGTGCTGGTGGCGGCGGGGCCGGACTTCGCCAGCGCGGACAGCCTCTACCGCTCGCCGCTGGGCGCGATCCTGCCCGCCGCGCCCACCGCGCGGGTGATCGAGGAGCGCTATCGTCCCAAGGTCACGGAGCTGGGCGAGCGGCATCCGGTGACGGCGGGGCTGCCGGGGGGCGACACCTGGGGGTCCTGGCTGCGCCAGATCGACGTGACGCCGGACAAGGGCAACGTCGTGATGAGCGGCGTGGGCGACCGGCCCCTGCTGGTGCTCGACCGGGTCGGCGAGGGGCGCGTGGCGCTGCTAGCGTCGGATCACGCCTGGCTCTGGACCCGCGGCTACGAGGGCGGCGGGCCGCAGCTCGACCTGCTGCGGCGGCTGGCGCACTGGATGATGAAGGAACCGGAACTAGAGGAAGAGACGCTCTGGGCCGAGGTCGTCACGGGTCAGACCATGCGCATCGTCCGCCGCACGCTGGAGGAAGCCGTCGGCCCGGTGACTGTGACGCGACCCGATGGCACGAGCGTGACGCTGAACCTCAACGAGGTTTCGCCCGGGCGCTACGAGGCGATCTACCACGGGCCGGAAATCGGCCTCTATCGCCTGACCGAGGGCGCGCAGAGCGCCGTGATCGGCCTTGGCCCGGCGGCCCCGAAGGAGTTCGAGGAGACGGTGGCGAGCGCCGCTGCGCTGGAACCGCTGATCGAGACCCGCCGCGGCGGCGTCTTCGCGCTGGAGGACGGGATGCCGAGCCTGCGCGAGGTGCGCGAGGGCCGCCCCGCCGCCGGGCGCGGCTGGATCGGCATCACTCCGCGCAACGCCTACGAGACCCGTGACGTGACCCGCACCGCGCTGCTGCCGCCCTGGCTGGTGCTGCTGCTGGCGGCGGCGCTGATCGTTGGCGGCTGGCTGCGCGAGGGGCGGCGGTAGGGCCACCCTGGGGCGGCCCGCGGGTTGATGCGTGGCTTTTTGAGTATTTGGAAAGAGAAGAAGCAGGGGACGCGCCTGCCTATTCTTTCTGTTTCAAATACTCCCTGCGAAGTCAGCCGCAGGCGCGCGGTCAGTCGATCCGAACCCGCACCCGGGCCGACTGGCCGCCCCGGTCGACCACCACGAAGGTTGCGAATCCGGGACCCGGCGCGTCGATCTCGATCTCGCGGGCGCGCGCGCCGGTGACCAGCGGGCGGCCGTCGGCCAGAACCGTGAAGGGCGCCGCGCCGCCGCGCAGTTTCAGCGTGACCGGGCCGCCGTCGAGCGCAAGGCGCGCGCCGTCCGGGGGGAAGGTCAGTTCCACCGCGTCGGCGGGACGCTCGTAGGCATCGCGCGGACGGAAACGTTGCAGCGGTTGCGGCAGGTCGGCGGCGGCGACGATAAGGGTAGCGGGCGGCGGCGGCGGCAGGCGGTCAAAGGTGGGCTTGAGCCGTCCGAAAGCCTCGAACAGGACCGGCGCGGCGAGGTCGCCGCCGAAGGCGCCGGGCACCGGCGTGCCGTCGGGTCGGCCCATCCAGACGCCGATGACATGGGCCCCGTCGAAGCCGATCGCCCAGGCGTCGCGATGGCCGTAGGAGGTGCCGGTCTTGTAGGCCAGCACGCCCGAGGGCGCGCCGGGCGGCGGGGTCAGCCCGGCGAGGATATGGCCGACCTGCCAGGCGGCCTCGGGCGACATCAGCTTCTGGTGGCGGGGCGGCGTCGTGCCCTGTCGTGCGGCCAGCGCCGGTCCCTGCCCGCCCTCGGCCAGCGCGGCGTAGAGCTGGACAAGGTCCGTCAGGGTGATCCCGAGGCCACCCAGCGCGATGGCGAGGCCCGGCTTGCCGCCGGGGATGTGCAGGGTCGCTCCCGAGCGTTCGAGCGCGGCGGTGATCCGGGCGGGGCCGATCACGTCGGCGAGGCGGACAACGGGAATGTTGAGCGACTGTTGCAGCGCCTCGCGCACGCGGATGTCGCCGCGGAACTGGCCGTCGAAGTTCCGCGGCGCATAGCGGCCAAAGACGGCGGGGCCGTCGTGGATCAGCGTCTCGGGATGGGCGAGACCCTGGTCGAAGGCGAGCCCGTAGATCAGCGGTTTCAGCAGCGATCCGGGCGAGCGGATCGCTTGGGTCATGTCGACGAAGCCTTCGCGATCCGGGGCGTAGTCGGGGGAGCCGACGGAGGCGACGACCGCGCCGGTGCGGTGGTCCACCGCCACCAGCGCGGCAGAGACGCGAGGTCCGGCGGTGCGCACGGCCTCGGCTAGCAGGCGCTCCATGCGCGACTGGATGGCGGCGTCGAGGGTCAGGTCGTGGCGGGCGAGGTGGGGCGCGGCGGCACGCAAGCGGTCGGCGAGATGGGGGGCGAGCTGCGGGAAGGGATGCATCGCGGTCGGCAGGCTGGCGCGCAGGGCCGCCTGGGCCGCGTCCGTGTCCAGCGCACCCTGCCCCGCGCTGCGCGCCAGCACGCGGTCGCGGGCGGCGCGGGCGGTTTCGGGGTGGCGGTCGGGGCGGCGGGTTTCTGGCGATTGCGGCAGGGCGACCAGCAGGGCGGCCTCGGCGGGGGTCAGGCGGCGCGGCTCCTTGCCGAACCAGGCGAAGGTGGCGGCGCGGATGCCTTCCAGGTTGCCGCCGAAGGGGGCGTGGGTGAGGTAGAGGCGAAGGATATCGTCCTTGGAAAACCGCCGCTCCAGCGCCAGGGCGAGGCGCATCTGGCGCAACTTGCCGGCCCAGCGCCCCGTCGGACCGTCCTCGACCAGGCGGGCGACCTGCATCGTCAGGGTCGATCCGCCGGACACGGTGCCGCCGTTCACGACAGCCTGTCCGGCGGCGCGCAGCAGGGCCAGCGGGTCGACGCCGTGGTGCGCGCGGAAACGCTTGTCCTCGTAGCGGATCAGCATGGCGATATAGGCGGGATCGACCTGTGCGGGTGTGACGTCCAGCCGCCAGATGCCGTCGGCCACCGGGAAGGCGCGCAGCAGCTGGCCGCTGCGGTCGCGCATCTCGACCGAGGTTTCGGCGAGGACGGCGGGCAGGTCGGTGGCGTCGATCCAGGCGTCAAGGGAGTCGCGCGAGGCGGCGGCGAGGCCGAGGGCGAGGGTCAGGGCAAAGAGCAGGCGGGCGGGGCGGTTTCGGAGGCGAGAAGGCCTTGCTGTCGCGGCGCCCCCCTCCCCCATCCCCTCCCCCTTCAGGGGAGGGGAGGCGCTATCCGGCGAGGGGGGGCGCTTCCCTCCACCCGTAGGGGGGAGGGAGAGGGAGGGGGGGCATGGCGGTGCCGTCGAAACCCCCTCCCCCTGCCCCTCCCCTTTCAGGGGAGGGGAGATGTGGCGCGCCTGCGGATCAGCCATCGACCCAGCCTTCCCAAAGGCCGGCGTAATGCGTCACGAACCCCGAGGGATGAACCGTCAGCCGCGAGGTGAAGCCGGGCGAGGTATAGGCGAAATCGCCTTCGTCGAGCCGGGAATAGGTCTGCGGCAGCGGCTCCATCCGGTCGAGGTCCGGGACGAGCCAGGCCGCGGTCACCTGCACAGGAACGGGTCCGTCGATGGACAATCGACGCAGCGGCAGCAGGTTGGTCGCCGGGGTGAAGCTGAGGTCGAGGTCGACACACCCCTGCGTTCCCGGTTGCAGCGCGCCGTTCAGCGTCCATCCCGGCCCCGTGCGCAACAGGCGCAGGGCGATGGGTTTGCCGCCCTGGTGTCCGGCGATATCCGCCGAGAGGCTGGCCCAGGCCGGATCGCAGCGCACGGCGTAGGACAGGGACGTCTCCACCCCCGCCTCGCGCCAGACCGCCTGGCCTGACAGCAGCCAGCCGTGATCGGCTGCCCCCAGCGTGCAGCGGTCGGTGCCTTCGCCGTCGAGCCGCCGCCAGTGCGCCGTGCAGACCGTGCCGCTCATTCGGTGACGGTCACGCGGCCTGCGTCGCTGCGGGCGCGGTAGGTCGGGCGGTACATGTCCTCGACCGAAGCCGCGGGCCGGTGGAACACCCCGGGACTAACCGCGCGGGCGATATAGGCCAGCCGCACCCGCTTGCCGTTACGCAGGTCGACCTGGGCGAGGAAACGGTCGGCGCGGAACTCGGCGTGCTTCGCCTCGGTCGGGTCCAGCCAGTCGAGCGCGCCGACATCGCCCGAACGCAGCAGGTTCGGGTTGTCGATCTCCACCCCAGCGGGGAGCGGATCGTCCACCATCAGGCGCGCCTCGGCCTTGGCGAAGGGCGTGACCTCGAGCACCGCGACAAAACGCTCGCCGACGCGCAGGGTGGAGGCGTCGATCGCCTCGCCGTCCATGCTGTAGTAACTGCGGGCGATGGCATAGCCGTTGCCCCCGGCGGCGGGCGGCACCTCGGGCACGCCGAAGGTTGTCAGGGTGATGTCGGTGGCCGAGCCGTCCGCGGTGGTGATGCTGGCGCCCTGCGCGGGCGTCGCCTCCTCGCGCACCATCACGAAGGGCCCGTCCACCGGGGCTCCGTTCAGCCGCAGGTTGGATTGCGAGGGCGACCGCACCAGCGCCTGCGCCGCCATGAGTGACCAGGTCGCTTCCTGCGTCGACAGCAGGTCGGGGCGCACCGCCACGCGCTCGGTCAGGGCCGAGACGTTGATGGCGCGGCTGCCCGCCTCGGTCGCCAGCGCCAGCACCGCCGCGTTGTCGCGCAGGTAGGTGCCATAGTCGGCGCGCCAGACCGGGCGTTCGGCTTGCCGCCGCTCGATCAGGCGGGCGGCGCGGGCGAACATCGCGTCGGCGCGGGTCTGGTCGCCATAGGCCGCCAGCGCGGCGCCCACCTGCGCCGCCGCCATCGGGGTCGTGAAGGCATCGCCCTTGATGTCGGCGTAATAGCGCAGGTCGCCCATCGCCGCCGCGCCTTCGCGCGCCAGTACCATCAGGGCATAGGCGATTTCCTCGCCGCCGCTGTCGAAGTCGGCGGCGTAGTTGATGTGGTTCCTGAGGTTATCCATCGCGAGGCGGAAGGCGAGGTCGGGAACGGTGTAGCCTTCGGCCCGCGCGCGGCTCAGGAAGTCGGAAACATAGGCGTCGAGCCAGAAGTCGCCCGAGTCGGGATACCAGAGACCGAAGGCCCCGTTGGAGGACTGGCGCGAGATCACGCGGGCAATGGCGGTATCCACCCGCTCCTGCACCCTGGCCACCTCGCCCATTCCCGCCGCGCGGGCGACGGAGGACAGGTAGAGCAAGGGCATCGCCTTGGACGTCACCTGCTCGGTGCAGCCATAGGGATACTGGTCGAGCATGGTCAGCAGACCGGGTGCGTCGAATTTGGCCAAGGGCCCGGCCGAGAGGATCGCCTTGCCGGTGCCGGGGCGCATTCCGGAGAAGACGTCGTTGGTAAAGGCGAAGCTCTGCCCCGCGCCCAGCGCGAAGCGACGGGTCAGGGCGATGACCGGATCGTTGGAGCGGACAGGCATCCGCAACGCCTGCCGCAACACTTCGCCATCCGGCGTTGTGAGCAGAACCTCGATCACCGGGTCGCTGACCTCGCCTGCCGTCACCGGCACCTGGAAGGTCGCCTTGCCGCCCGGCGCAAGGGTGAATCGGCCCGGACCGGCGCCGAGACTGATGCCTGCGCCGCCCGCCAGCGCCAGCGTCATCTCGCCCGCCGGGCCGTCGGCGTGGACAACCTCGAGCAGCATCCGGCTGGTGTCGCCAGGGGCAAGGAAGCGCGGCAGGGTGGCGGTGACAACCACGGGGTCACGCACCAGCATGTCGTGTTCGGCCTGCCCCACCGCCGATTGCGTCCAGGCGACGGCCATCAGGCGCACGGTGCCGTTGAAGGCGGGGAGCGGGACGTCGATGACCGCCTCGCCATTGGCGTCGGTCGCCACCGGTCCGCTGAATACCGCCATCAGATCCTGCGTCGGCGGCGGCGATTGCAGCCGCGCGCCCATGTCGCCGTCGCCGCCCGACCGGACAGTGCCCATCGCACCGTTCATGCCGTCGATGAGCCGTCCGTAGACATCGCGCATCTCGACACCCAGGCGGCGCTGGCCGAAGTAGTGGGCCTGCGGGTCGGGGCTCTTGAAACCGGTGAGGTTCAGGATACCCACGTCCACCGCCGCCAGCGTGAGGTAGGCCTGCTCGCCCGGCACGCCGCCCGCGACCTTGACCTTGACGGCTTGGGTCTGGCGCGGCTCCGCCACTTCGGGCGTGTCGATGGTGACGGTCAGGGCTTTCTGGCCCGGGTCGATCTTCGCATGGGCAAGGCCCAGCGCGCGCGCCGGGTTCTGTCCGGCCGCGACGTTCATCGGGCGGATGACCGTGGCGGTAACATAGGCGCCGGTGCCCCAGTCCTCGGTCACGGGAACCGGGATCATGCTGGCCCCGGCGGGCACCTCGACCACCTGGCGGGCGATCACGCGGTTGGACAGGACCGTGACCAGCGCCGTGCCCGCCTCGCGGGGCACGATCCGCAGCTGGGCGGTGTCGCCGATGCTGTATTGCGGCTTGTCGAGCGACATTTCCAGCCGGTCGGGCGTCGCGGCGCTGTCGCCCGAGGTGTACCATCCAGCGTAGAAGGCGAATGCGGCAGCGATCTCGTCGCCGCCGACCTGTTCGACGACCAGCTCATAGCGGCCCCAGTCGACCGGGCTGGTGACGGTGAGCGGTGCGGCGCCCAGCGTGCCTTCACCGGTGGCGATGCGGGTGCGGCGGGTTGTCGGCTCCCAGTTCCAGTCGCCGTAGAGCTGATACCACTGGTAGCGGGTGACGACGCGGTTCAGCGTCCATTTCACCTGCATCGGGGCGGGTTGCAGGTCGGGGCCGAGCCCGATCACCTCGAAGGCGGCTTCGTTGCCCTCGGCCACAACGTCCTCGAACAGGGGCTTGATGCCGATGACGGCGGTGGCGGGTCGGACGGGAGCGGTCAGGCGCCGCTCCACCGGCCGGGCCGAGCCATCGGCGACGCGGGTGATGAACCGCGCCTCCATCGGGAAGCCCACAGCGTCGAGCTCCGGCAGGTCGACGAAGGCGATGGCGTTGCCTTCGGAATCGGTGCGTTCGCCGCCGAAGTAGTCCGAACGGGGCGAGGTATCGGCGTCGTAGCGGCCAAAGCGGTAGCCGGGCCATTCGGCCACGGTGCGGGCAGCAGAGAGGATCACGTTGCCCTCGACCGACAGGTCTGCGCCCGGCGCGCCGAAGAGGTATTTCGCGGCGACGGAGAGCGCGACGGAGTCGCCCGCCATAAGGGGTTCTTGCGGCAGCGTCAGCGTGAAGTCGATGCGCTCGGGCAGGAAGTCCTCGACCAGCACGGTCTGGCTGGCGAGCGCGGGCGCGTCCGGGTCGGACTTGATGTCGAGCCGCCAGGAGCCGCGCGGGACGGTACTGCCAACGGGGATGTCGAAGACGTGGCCGCCCAGGGTGCCGCCGTCCGAGATCAGGCGGCGGTATTCGACGCCATCGGGACGGCTGAGGATGGCGATCAGCGGCAGCCCCTCGATCGCCTTCACCGTGGCGTCGCGCGCCAGAACCGTGGCGTGAATCGTCTCGCCCGCGCGATAGGCGCCGCGGTCGGTGGTCAGGAACACATCGACCGGCCCGGCGGGCGGGCGGCCTTCGACGCCACGGTCCGACAGGTCGAAGGCGGGGTCGGTGAGGCTGAGGAAACCCGCATCGCTGTCCCCCAGCGCCGCCAGTACCAGCGCGGGCGCGGCGGCGCCGAGTCCACGGGTCAGGCCGGGCGCGAAGCGCGCCAGCCCTTCGGCGTCGGTGGTGGCGGTGCCCAGCACGGCGTTGGCGCGCGAGATCAGCGTGACCTCGACCCCCTCCAAAGCCTTGGCGTCCGAAAGCGCGCGCACCGAGACCTCCAGTCCGTCCGACCCGGAGAGCGTGGAAATTCCGAGGTCGGAGAGCACGAACCATTGCGTTGCGCCGGGTTCATCGTAGGGGTCCGCCCCCGGAATCCGCGCAGTCAGGGCGTAGATGCCCGAGGGCTGGTCGGCGATCGCCTCGCCCATCGGCAGGCGGGTGGTCATGTCGCGGTTGAGGTCGGTGGCCACCTCGGCGGTGCCGGTCCAGACGTCCTGCGCGACATTGTTGGCAAAGTCGGACTCCTGCCACTCCGACAGGGGCCGTCCGAAATAGCCGTCCTGGATCGCCCGCAGCAGGTTGCGGTCGCTGACCCGGCGCAGGAGCAGGTCGAGCTTCGTGAGATTCACCGTTTCGACCGGCAGCGCCGCGTCCGCTGCCTTCGGCAGCACATAGGCCCGCCCCGGGAACCGCACGGCGGGCGAGCGGTCGCGGACATACTGCGTGATCTCGACGTCTTTCCACAGCGTCTCGCCACTGGCCGCGGGCAGCCCGCGGCGGAAGGTCAGGCGGTAGCGTTCGCCATGTTCCACACCCTCGACACACAGCTGGCTGCCATCCACCGTGACGGCGAGGCCCGGATTGTCGGCGCGCACGAAGGGTTCGTAATCGACGCCGATCTTCGCCAGCGGCTCGGAGAACTGGGCGCAGATGCGCGGCGCGGCGCTGTCGCTTTCCACCGTGTTCTCGGTGATGCGGAAGCCGTATTTGCCGATGGCCTTTTCCAGCGCGGTGTTGATGTCCTCGCGCGGCTGTTCGTCCGCCGCCAGCCGCAGCACGGGGATGGTGTCGCGCCCGCGCTCCAAAGGCTCCAGCGCCTGCGCGAGATACATCAGCGCCGTCGCCCGCTCGGGCGGGGTCTGGCCGCGCAGGAAGGCGTTGGTCGAGGCGGAAACGGCGCGGCGCAGGGTGTCGCGCCTTTCGGATCCCTTGTTCGTCTTGATCGCCAGCGAAAGCCGCGCGTAGTCGGCCCAGAGGTCCGAACGATCGCTCGCCGCGACGGCGGCGCCGGTCCAAGCCAGCGCCTGGGCAATGTTGCCCGACGACTCGCGCGCCCGCGCCGTTGCCATCATCGTCTCGAACGGCGTGCCGCCCGCCTGATGGCGCAGGCCCAGCGTGCGGGCAAGATCGCGCGCGGCGTTCAGATCCGATTCGCCCAGGAAGGACAGCTGCGCCGCCCGCTCCTGCGCCGGGGCCAGCGCGGCGCGGGGGGTCACGATCTTCTCGGCCGATACCGCGCCGACGTAAGCCTTGCGGTCGGTCACGGCCCGCTTGGGGAAACAGGCGCGCGAGCGGGTGTTGAAGGTGAAGGCCGCGCATTGGCTGCTGGCGGAACAGGCGCGTTCGCAGGCGTCGAGCGTGGTTTCGAACTGCGCGTCCAGGTCAGCGCCGTAGAAATCCATGTCGGGCGTCGCGACATAGCGGAACTCGGGCAGCGCGGCCTGGGCGCCGACTGTCGTGGCCGTGAAAAGAGACAGGATCAAGGTGAAAAGGGCGGCGCGAAAACGAGTCATCAAAACCTCCAGCACTTGCGGCGCAGGGTCGCACGACCGGGCTTTGTCAGGCAACTGTTTCCCCGGCTTCCTCGCCGCTTAAGCGGTTGTTTACCGCGCGGGGCGAAAACTGGTGAACGAAAGACCAAGGGAGTCACGGGGCCCATGAGCCTTGCCAACAAACTGGCCGAGGAGCGCCGCGCGCGGCTGGCGGCGGAACGGCTGCTGGAGCTGAAGCAGGCGGAACTGTCGGCGGCAAACCGCAAGCTGGGCCGCCACGCCCTGGCCCTGACCCGCCAGATCGGCGAGACCCAGGCCGAAGTGGCCACGGTGCGGCACGAGAACGAGCGGGTGAAATCCGACCTGACCGTCGCGCAGGATAAGATCCAGATCGCCGAACGGCGGCTGTGGCATTCGATCCGCACCATCCAGGACGGCTTTGCCTTCTTCGATGGCGACGGGTTGATGATCGGCGCCAACACCGCCTATGTCGCCGCCTTTGACGGACTGGAGGAAATCGCGCCCGGTGTCTCCTACACCCGCATCCTGCAACTGCTGACGGATGAGGGGCTCGTCAACACCGGCGACCTGAAACCGGCGGACTGGCGGGCGATGATGTCGGACCGCTGGCAGCAACCTTCCCCGGAACCGATCGTCGTGCGCTGGTGGAACGACGAATACATCAAGTTGATCGACCATCGCGGCCCCGGCGGCGACGTTGTCAGCCTGGCGATGTCGATCACCGCCAGCGTGACCTATGAACAGAACCTCAAGGCCGCCCGCGCCCGCGCCGAGTCGGCCAATCGCGCCAAGTCGGCCTTCCTTGCCAACATGAGCCACGAGATTCGCACGCCGATGAACGGCGTCGTCGGCATGGCCGAGCTGCTGCTCGACACCGGGTTGGACGAGGAACAACTGCTCTACGCCAGCACGATCAAAAGCTCGGGCGAGGCGCTGCTGGTGATCATCAACGACGTGCTCGACTACTCCAAGATCGAGGCCGACAAGCTGGTGCTGCACCCGGCCGAGTTCGACCTGGAACGCTGCGTACACGAGGTCGTGCTGCTGTTGCAGGCGACTGCGCGGGACAAGGGGCTGGCGATCCTCGCGGACTACGACCTGTTCCTGCCGACCCGCTTCGTCGGCGATCCGGGCCGGGTGCGGCAGGTGCTGACGAACCTTGCCGGCAACGCGGTCAAGTTCACCCGCGCCGGCCATGTGCTCATCCGCGTGACCGGCGTGCCGGACGCCGACAAGGGCTCCTGCGAGGTGCATGTCGCGGTGGAAGACACCGGCATCGGCATCGCGGCGGACAAGATCGAGCATATCTTTGGCGAGTTCAACCAGGCCGACAGCGCGCAATCGCGCGAGTTCGAGGGCACCGGTCTGGGCCTTGCGATCACCCGGCGGCTGGTAGAGCTGATGGGCGGCAGGGTCTGGGTCGAAAGCACGCCGGGAAAGGGGTCGTGTTTCGGCTTCAAGGTCGTGCTGCCGTCGCCCGATTGCGGCGCGGTGGAACCCCCGGCCCTTTCCGCCGAACTGGGTCGGGTGCTGGTCGTCGCCGAGCAGCAGGCGACGCGCGAGATCTTCACGCGCCAGCTCGGGCAACTGGGCATGGACGTGATCGCGGTCGCAAGTGGCCCCGAGGCGCTGGAGCGGATCGACGCCAGCATCGGGCTGATCGTGGCCAAGCACGCGATGCGCGGGATGGACGGGCTGGAACTGGCCGAGGCGGTGCGCGACGCCGGATGGTGCGACCTGCCCTTCCTGCTGGTCTCGTCGAACCCCGCCAGCGCCCAGGACGATCCGGCCTACCCGCTTGTTCAGGGGCTGCTGCCCTACCCCTACTCCCGCGCCAACCTTTTCGCCCGGCTGGCCGAGATCGGCCCGGGCCCGGTCATGCGCGCCGATCCGCCCGACCCTCTCTTGACCGAGGCGGTGCCCGAAGCCGTTCCGGACACCGCGCCCAGCGGCAAGCGCCTGATGCGGGTGCTGGCCGCCGAAGACAACCGGACCAACCAGCTGGTGCTGGCCAAGATGCTGAAATCCTGCCGGATCGACCTGCGCTTTGCCGCCAATGGGAAGGAGGCGGTGGAGCTTTTTACCGCCTGGCGGCCGGAACTGGTCTTCATGGACATCTCGATGCCGCGCATGGACGGCAAGGCCGCGACCCGCGAAATCCGCCAGATCGAAGCCTGCGAGGGTGGCCATGTGCCCATCGTCGCGCTAACCGCCCACGCGATGGAAGGCGACGGCGAGGCAATCCTGGCGGCGGGGTTGGATCGCTTCCTGACCAAGCCGCTGCGCAAGGCCCTGATCCTCGAGCAGATCGCGATCGCCGCGCCCAGTGACGCGGAACCACCCTTCCCCGGCGGTCCGCCGGAAGAGGCGGGCGCGGAGGTGCCGGGGCTGGAGGCGACGGGGTCGGGTTAGCGTTCAGTCAGCATAGGGCCGCACGAAGACCGGCTTTTCGGGCGTCGAACGCGCCGCGTCGAAGGCGTAGCCGCCACTGTCGAAGTCGCGCAGCGCCGCCGGGTCGGTCAGGCGGTTCTGCACGATGAACCGCGCCATGGCGCCCCTTGCCCGCTTGGCGAAGAAGCTGACCGTGCTGGCCTTGCCGTCCTTGTCCTCCAGGAAGACCGGGGTGACGACGGCGAGCTTCAGCGCCTTCAGGTCCACCGCGCCGAAATACTCCTGGCTGGCGCAGTTGACCAGGCAATCGGTACCCAGCGCCTCGGCCTGCGCCCGCAGCGCCTTTGCCGGCCCGTCGCGCCAGTAGTCGTAAAGGGTCGCGCCCCGCCGCGTCTTCAAGCGGCTGCCCATCTCCAGCCGGTAGGGCTGGATCGCGTCGAGCGGGCGCAGCACGCCGTAAAGTCCCGACAGGATGCGCAGGTGATCCTGTGCCCAGGCCAATTCCCCTGCATCGAGCGTCGCGGCTTCGAGCCCCATGTAGGTGTCGCCCGCAAAGGCCAGGGCGGCGGGGCGCGTGGCGTCCGAAGCGGGGGCATCGGCAAAGGCGCGGAAACGGTCGCGGTTCAGGCGGGCCAGGTCGGGGCTGAGGTCCATTAGCGCCTGCAAGCCCCCCAGCGTCAGGCCGCGCGCGGTCTTCGCCAGCCGAACGGCGTCTTCGGCGAAAGCCGGTTCGGTCATCGCGACGTCGCGCGCGCTCCAGTCCAGCCGCTTGGCCGGGGAAATCACCACAAGCATGTCCACCCCTTTCCTTGCGCCGGGCATACCTCGCCCCGGCGCCGGTCACAATCCGCGCGCGACCCGCTCACCGCGCGCCGTTCAGCACATCCAGGAAGGCCGCGCCGAATCTTTCCGCGCGGCGTTCGCCCAGCAGGCGTTCCAGCATTGCGCCGTCGCCACCTGTAAGCTGCGCGACCTTCGCCAGCTCCGAGGCGGTGCAGCTCATGGGCCGCTCGATCCCCTGCGCGCCACGGGTCAACTCCGCCTGCACGGCCAGCAGCCGGTCGAAGACCGCCCCCGCGTCCCGCCCCGCCAGCTTGCGCCGCGCCGGGTGGATCGCCTCCGCCGCGCCGTTGATGACCTCGAGGAAGGCCCTGCCGAAGCTCTCCAGTTTCTTCGCGCCGACCCCATTGACCCGGGCCATCTGGTCGAGCGTGGCGGGCCGGGTCTCGGCCATCTCGATCAGCGTGCGGTCGGGGAAGATGACGTAAGCCGGAACCCGCGCCGCCTCGGCCAGCGCCCGTCGCTTGGCCTTCAGGGCCGACAGCAGCGGCGCGTCCTCGTCCGACACCATCGCCTTGACCACCGGCGTGCGCGTGGCCGCGCGGGTGATCGCGGCCTTTCCAAGGGTGATCCCGGCCTCGCCCCGCAGGATTGGACGGGCCGCTTCGGTCATCCGCAGCGCGCCGTGGCGCTCGGGATCGGGACGGACCAGATCATGCCCCATCATCTGGCGGAAAATCGCGGCCCACTGGCGCTTGTCATAATCCTTCCCCACCCCGAAGGTCGGCAGCTGGTCGTGGCCGCGGGCGCGAATCTTGTCGGTCGTCGTTCCGGTCAGGATGTCGGTCAGGTGGCCTGCGCCGAACCATTCCTCGGTGCGCAGGATGGCCGAAAGTGCCTTGCGCACCGCCGTGGTGCCGTCGAAGGTCTCGGGCGGGGTCTCACAGAGGTCGCAATGGCCGCAAGGCCCCGCGCTTTCGCCGAAATAGCCCAGCAGCACCTGGCGGCGGCAGGTCAGCGCCTCGGCGAGGCCCAGCAGGGCGTTCAGCCGCGCGTGATCCGCCGCGCGGCGTTCCGGCGGGGCCTGGCCTTCGTCGATCTGGCTGCGGCGAAGGCGGATGTCGTCGGGGCCAAACAGCGTCATCGTCTCGGCCGCCGCGCCGTCGCGGCCTGCGCGGCCGATTTCCTGATAATAGGCTTCAATGCTCTTGGGCAGGTCGGCATGGGCGACCCAGCGGATGTCGGGCTTGTCCACCCCCATGCCGAAGGCCACCGTCGCCACCACGATCAGCCCGTCCTCGCGGGCAAAGCGGGTTTCGACGATGCGGCGGTCCTCGGCCTCCATCCCGCCATGATAGGCGCAGGCGTTGTGGCCTTCCGTCGCCAGAGCCTGCGCCAGGGCTTCGGTCTTCGCCCGCGTGCCGCAGTAGACGATCCCCGACTGGCCCCGCCGGGCAGCGGCGTATTTGAGGATCTGCGTGCGCGGGTTGTCCTTGGCGGTAAAGGCGAGGTGGATGTTGGGGCGGTCGAAGCCGTGCAGGAAGACCTGCGGCGCGTGCCCGTCGAACAGTTTCTGGACGATCTCGGCCCGCGTCTCCTGGTCCGCCGTCGCCGTGAACGCGGCCAGCGGCACGTCCAGCGCGCGGCGGAGTTCGCCAATCCGCAGGTAGTCGGGGCGGAAGTCGTGGCCCCACTGGCTGACGCANNGCCTCGTCCACCGCGATCAGGCTCACGCCGATGCGTTTCAGCATCGACACGGCCCCGGAGCCGACCAGCCGTTCGGGCGCGAGATAGAGCAGCTTGAGATCGCGCCGCTCCAGCGCCTCCCACACCGCCGCCGTCTCTTCCGGCGTATTGCCCGAGGTCAGCGCGCCCGCGCTGACCCCCGCCTCTTGCAGGCCGCGCACCTGGTCGCGCATCAGCGNNTCAGCGCGATCAGCGGCGAGATCACAACCGTCACGCCCTCGCGCAGCAGCGCGGGCAACTGGAAGCACAGCGACTTGCCGCCCCCGGTCGGCATGATCGCAAGAACGTTGCGCCCCTCGGCCACCGCCTGCACGATGGCTTCCTGCCCTGCGCGGAAGCCGTCGAATCCGAAGATGTCGCGCAACAGCGCCTGCGGGTCGCTCATAGGGTGAATCGTTTTTGTGGCTGCTCGTTAGCAGGCAGTCTCACATACTAAGATTCGGTGAACAAGGCCCGGGAGGCCATAACCCTAGTAGAAGGCGACGGCGTTGTTCACCAGAATTATCCGCAGCGCGATGATCGCAAGCAGAACGACCAGCGGGGCGAGGTCGATGCCCTGCATCCGCGGCAGGATGCGGCGGACCGGGGCGTAGAGCGGCTCCAGAATGCGGTTCAGCATGTACCAGACCTGCTGCACGAAAGGCTGGCGCAGGTTCAGCACCTGGAAGTTGATCAGCCAGCTCATGATCACATGGGCGATCACGAAGAACCACACCACGTCGAGGATCAGCATCAGGATCTGGAACAGGGACTGCATCGCAACCTTCCTTGTCAGCGCGTCCCCTCACCTAAGACCGCATCGCCGAAAGGGCAAGTGCGCGCTTGCCGAAGCGTTAATTCCCCTGTCTTATCGGCGCAAAACGGGGGACAGGCATGGAAACGTCGCAGCGCAAGCGCATCTGGGGCTGGTGGTTTTTCGACTGGGCCAGCCAGCCCTATCACACCCTGCTCGTCACCTTCGTCTTCGGCCCCTACTTCGCGGCGACCGCGGCGCAGCATTACATCGCCTCGGGCATGGCCGAAGAGGCCGCCAAGGCGCAGGCAACCAGCGCCTGGGCGGTGGGAATGCTGGTCGCCGGGCTCATCATCGGCCTCGGCGCGCCGGTGATCGGGGCGATGGCGGATATCGCGGGGCGGCGGATGCCCTGGATGGTGGCGTTTTCGCTGATGTATGTCGCCGGGTCGGGCGCGCTTTGGTGGACCTACCCGGACGCCTCGAACCTCTGGCTGATGCTCTCCTGTTTCGTGATCGGCTTCATCGGCGCGGAATACGCGCTGATCTTCATCAACGGGCAATTGCCGGACCTCGGGACACCCGAGGAAACGGGGCGCATCTCGGGCTCGGGCTTCGCCTTCGGCTACCTGGGCGGACTCGTCTCGCTGACCCTGATGCTGCTGCTGTTCGTCGAACAGGGCAACGGCAAGACGCTGATCGGGCTCGATCCCATATTCGGCCTCGATGCCTCTGAACGGGAAGGGACGCGCAGCGTCGGGCCGTTCTCGGCGCTGTGGTACGCGGTCTTCATGATCCCCTATTTCCTCTGGTATCGCGACCGCCCGCGCTCGGGCCGGCGCGCAACGCTCGGGCTGGCGCTGCGCTCGGTCTGGGAGTCGATCCGTCGGCTGCGATATCGGGGCAGCCTTGCCGCCTACCTCGGCTCTTCCATGTTCTACCGCGACGCGCTGAACGGGCTTTATGCCTTTGGCGGCACCTATGCGGCGCTGGTGCTGGAGTGGCAGCTGACGGCCATCGGCATCTTCGGCATCGTCGCGCTGGTCTCTTCGGCGCTGTTTTCCTGGGCCGGGGGGATGCTCGACACCAAGACCGGGCCAAAGCCCGTCATCGTCGCCTGCGTCGTCATCCTGATGGGCGTCTGCGCGATCATCGTCGGCATGTCGCGCGAGACGCTGTTCGGTGTGCCCTTGCCCGAGGGATCCGCGCTCCCCGATGCGATCTTCTTCGGCTGCGGCGTGCTGATCGGGGGCCTCGGCGGCGTGCTGCAATCCGCCAGCCGCTCGATGATGGTGCGCCACTCCGACCCGGACCTGCCAACGGAAAGCTTCGGCCTTTACGGCCTGTCCGGTCGCGCGACCGCTTTCCTCGCTCCCACGCTCATCGCGCTGGTCACGACGATGAGCGGCAGCACGCGCATCGGGATTTCTCCGGTGATCGGGCTTTTTGCAATCGGCCTGTTGCTGCTAGTCTGGGTGAAACCGGAAGGAGACCGCGCCTGATGAACCTCGCCCGCCTCGCCGCCTGCCTGATGGCATTCTCGCTTGCCCTGCCCGCCCAGGCCGAAGTCGCCGCCAAGCAGCTGTTCGGGGCCAAGACGACACCTTCGCAGCAGAAGTCGGCCGCCTTTGGCAGTTACGCCAAGGGCTGCATGGCAGGGGCGATGATGCTGCCGGAAACCGGGCCGACCTGGC
>JAGRMS010000524.1 GCA_020441135.1 Pseudooceanicola sp. | reverse complement strand
GGCTGGGAAGGCAACATGTGGGTCAAGTGGCTGCGCCGGATCGAGGTCATGGACCAACCGGTCGAAAGCCGCGAGGAGACCTCGAAGTATACCGACACGCTGGAGGACGGCACTTCGCGCAAGTGGACCTGGGTGATGGACGCCAAGTCGATCATCACCTCGCCCTCGCCGCAGACGCCGATCCGGCACGGGCAGGGGCCGCTGGTCATCACCGGGCTGGCCTGGTCGGGGCGCGGGGCGATCACCCGCGTGGATATCTCGAAGGACGGCGGAAAGAACTGGGAGACCGCGCGGCTGGCGAAGCCCGGCGAGAAGATGGCGCTGACGCGCTTCTACCTCGACACCACCTGGAACGGGGAAGAGATGCTGTTGCAGGCCCGGGCGATGGACGAGACGGGTTATGTCCAGCCGACCAAGCAGCAGCTGCGCGAGGTGCGGGGCGAGAATTCGATCTATCACAACAACTGCATCCAGACCTGGTGGATCCAGCCGAACGGGAGCGCCGAAAATGTCGAGGTTTCTTGAGGGCCTGGCCGCCGGGCTTGCCGTTCTGTTGCTGGCCAACCCGGCATCCGCCGAAAAGCTTGGCCTGGGCCGCCCCGCGCTGCCGGACGAGATCGCGGCCTGGGATCATGACGTGAGCCCGGACGGCACCGGCCTGCCCGCGGGCTCGGGCTCGGTCGAGGAGGGCGAGGCGCTGTTCGGCGACTACTGCGCCATCTGCCACGGCGACTTTGCCGAGGGCGTCGACAACTGGCCCAAGCTGGCGGGCGGCGAAGGCACGCTGAACCGCAAGGATCCGCTGAAGACGGTCGGATCCTACTGGCCGCATGTCACCACGGCCTTCGACTACGTCAACCGGTCCATGCCCTTCGGCAACGCGCAGACGCTGACAACGGACGAGGTCTACGCGGTGGTGGCCTACATCCTCTACTCCAACGACCTGGTGGAGGACGATTTCGTCCTGTCGAACGAGAACCTGCTGGATATCGACCTGCCCAACAAGGATGGCTTTGTCGTCGACGACCGGGACGCGAACGAATACCGGAAATGGTCGGGCGAGCCCTGTATGGCGAACTGCAAGGACAGCGTCGAGATCACCATGAAGGCGATGGTGCTGGACGTGACGCCGGAAGAGACGAAGGCGCGCAAGGTGCAGGAGATGATCAAGGCCACCAATCCGCGCGCGTCGCAGGCGGCGGAGACCGTCGTTTCCGAGGCACCGGCCGCCGAACCGGCTGTCGCGGCCGCGGATGCCCCCGATCCGGCGCTGGTGGCGAAGGGCGAGACCGTGTTCAAGAAATGCGCGGCCTGTCACCAGGTGGGCGAAGGCGCGAAGAACAAGGTCGGACCGGCGCTGAACGGTATCGTCGGGCATCCGGCGGGTGCGGTGGAGGGGTTCCGCTATTCGGGTCCGCTGAAGAAGGCGGCCGAGGGCGGGCTGGTCTGGGACGAGGCGGCGCTGGCCGAATTCCTCGCCAAACCGCGTGACACCATCAAGGGCACCAAGATGTCCTTCAACGGCCTGAAGAAGGACGACGAGATCGCGGCAGTGATCGCCTATCTCAAATCCCTCTCGCAATAGTCGCCTGTTGCATTGCGCCCGTGCCCTGAAAACGGGCACGGGCGACAATTTTTCCATTCCGCGCGGATTGATCGCAGGGCGCGAACACCCCAGATGGGGACTGCACCCATGTGAACAAATGGTTAACACAGTGCCCGCCCCTTTGCCCCTGCGGCCCTTGCGGCCTCCGGGGTGCGATAGTAGGACTGTGTTAGCATCTCAGGCGTAAGCAGTTGCGCGACAGGAATGAGGCAGGCCCATGTTCGACCCCATCGACAGACTGACGAACTTCATCATCCCGACCGTGGAAGAGACCACTTCGCGCGGGTCGATCCGTTATGACATCTTCTCGCGCCTGCTGAAGGAACGGATCATCTTCGTCGCCGGCCCCGTGCATGACGAGATGGCGACCATCATCGTCGCACAATTGCTGTTCCTCGAGGCCGAGAATCCGTCGAAAGAGATCTCGATGTATATCAACAGCCCCGGTGGCGTCGTCACCTCGGGCCTGTCGATCTATGACACGATGCAGTATATTCGGCCAAAGATTTCAACGGTTTGCATCGGTCAGGCGGCCTCGATGGGTTCGGTCCTGCTGGCCGGGGGAGCGCCGGGGATGCGCTTTGCGCTGCCCAACGCGCGCATCATGGTCCACCAGCCCTCGGGCGGGTACCGCGGCCAGGCGTCCGACATCATGATCCATGCCGCCGAGACTCAGAAGCTGAAGGACCGGCTGTACGACATCTACGTCAAGCACACCGGGCAAAGCCGCGAAGAGGTGGAGAAGCAGCTGGACCGCGACAAGTTCATGTCGCCGGAAGAAGCGAAGGCCTGGGGTCACATCGACGAGATCGTCGAGAACCGCGAAAAAGGCCCGGCCGCCTGATGGGCGGACGGGTCCGGCGCCGCGTTATTTGCGATTGTCGCGCCCGGACCGCTGGCCTAAACTGTCACGACAGCGGACGAAGCAGTTCCCGGCAGGCAAACGGGGCGTGACGATGATCGAAGCCGAAAGGTAGGCCATGGCAACGAACTCCAGTGGCGACAGCAAGAACACGCTCTATTGCAGCTTCTGCGGCAAGAGCCAGCA
>JAGRMS010000523.1 GCA_020441135.1 Pseudooceanicola sp. | reverse complement strand
AACACCGGCACGCTCTGCAACATCGCCTGCACCCATTGCTACATCGACAGCAGCCCGACCAACGACGCGCTGGTCTACCTGCGGGTGGACGAAGTGCGCGAGTATCTGGACGAGGCCCAGGCGCTGGGCTGGCCGCTGGCCGAGATCGGTTTCACCGGCGGCGAGCCCTTCATGAACCCCGACATGATCGCCATGGCGCGCGCGGCGCTGGAGCGGGGCTATCGCGTGCTGATCCTGACCAACGCGATGCAGCCGATGATGCGGCCCCGCGTGCAGGCGGGGCTTCAGTCGCTCGTGGAGGCGTTCGGGGACCGGCTGGTGCTGCGCATCTCGCTCGACCACCACGACGCCGCCCGCCACGACGAGGAGCGCGGGCCCGGGGCCTTTGCGCGGTCGATCGAGGGCATGGAATGGCTGCGCGACAACGGCATCCGCATGGCGGTCGCGGGCCGCAGCCTCTGGGGAGACGACATGGGCGCGATGCGCGACGGCTTCGCGGCGCTGTTTGGCCGCCACGGGTTCGACATCGACGCGCAGGCGCCGGGCGAGACGGTGATCTTCCCCGAGATGGACCTGGCCGCCGAGGTGCCCGAGATCACCACCGCCTGCTGGGGCATCCTGCACAAGGCGCCCGAGTCGGTGATGTGCGCCTCGTCGCGCATGGTGGTCCGCCGCAAGGGTGCCGACCGCGCCGCCGTGGTGGCCTGCACCCTGCTGCCCTATTCGCCCGAGTTCGAGCTGGGCAATACCCTGGCCGAGGCCGCGCGGCCCGTCGCCCTGAACCACCCCCATTGCGCCAAGTTCTGCGTTCTCGGCGGGGCGAGCTGTTCGGCCTGAATATGCTCTAGTGCAGGCGGAACTCTCCGGTCTGGTTGTGCCACTCGCCCGGGCCGATCAGCTTGCGGTGGGTGAAGCGCACCGAATGCAGCGGGCCGTCGATCTCACGCTGCCAGAACTCAACGAACTCGAACAGCTTCGGGTGATCCGGGGCCAGGTCGTAGGTCTGCCAGACGAAGGTGTTGAGGACGTGCCGGTAATCCGGCAGGTGATAGAAGAACTCCGCGGTGGTCAGACCGTATCCGCGCAGCATCAGCTCGGTATCGCTTTGGGCCATGTCCTGTGCCTCGATGGGTTGCCTGTAACCCCGAGCTTACCCGCAAATCGTGGCGTGACGAGGGCAATTACAATTTTGCCCAAAGAAACCAGTATGTTATCACTTTCATCGGGCGGCTGCCAAGTCCGCTAACCGCTTGCCATTGCACCGGATGTTCGGTTTCTGATAAGGTCGCCCCACTAGATATAGAAACGCACAAAGAACCGGCAGAGCACGTGAGCGATACTCCAGAACCGCCTGAAAACACGGACGAAACGCCCGAGCGCCCGGTTTTTGCCGGTCCCAGCGTCTCTATCGAATCCGAGATGCGGACGTCCTACCTCGACTATGCGATGTCGGTCATCGTCAGCCGGGCGATTCCCGACCTGCGCGACGGGCTGAAGCCGGTGCATCGCCGCATCCTCTACGCGATGTACGAAACCGGCAACACCTTCGACAAGCCCTACCGCAAGTCTGCCCGTCCCGTGGGCGACACGATGGGGAAATACCACCCCCACGGCGACTCGGCGATCTACGACGCGCTGGTGCGCATGGCGCAGGGCTTTTCCATGTCGCTGCCGCTGCTGGATGGCCAGGGCAACTTCGGCTCCATGGACGGCGACAAGGCCGCGGCCATGCGCTATACCGAGGTGCGGATGGCCAAGGCGGCCAACTTCATCCTGGCCGATATCGACAAGGAAACCGTCGATTTCCTCGACAAT
Organism: Pseudooceanicola sp.; assembly: GCA_020441135.1. Taxonomy (GTDB): domain Bacteria; phylum Pseudomonadota; class Alphaproteobacteria; order Rhodobacterales; family Rhodobacteraceae; genus Seohaeicola_A. The sequence continues at coordinate 215 of JAGRMS010000523.1, read as the reverse complement.
TACGACGGCAAGGACAAGGAACCCGCCGTCCTGCCCGCCCGCTTCCCGAACATGCTGGTCAACGGCGCGGGCGGCATCGCGGTTGGCATGGCGACGAACATTCCACCGCATAATCTGGGCGAAGTGGTCGATGCCACGCTGGCGTTGATCGACGACCCGGACCTGTCGAGCGAACAGCTGATCGACTACGTCCCCGGCCCCGATTTCCCGACCGG
>JAGRMS010000522.1 GCA_020441135.1 Pseudooceanicola sp. | reverse complement strand
GAAACCGGCGCGCCGCGCATGGGCAAGATGGTGATCGGCACCGTCAAGGGCGACATCAACGACATCGGCAAGAACCTTGTCGGCATGATGATGGAGGGCGCGGGCTTCGAGGTTGTCGATCTCGGCATCAACAACTCGGTCGAGAAATACCTGGACGCGCTGGAGCGCGAGGGGCCGGATATCCTTGGCATGTCGGCGCTGCTGACCACGACGATGCCCTACATGAAAGTGGTGATCGACACGCTGGTCGAGCAGGGCAAGCGCGACGACTACATCGTGCTGGTGGGCGGCGCGCCGCTGAACGAGGAGTTCGGCAAGGCGATCGGGGCGGATGCCTATTGCCGTGACGCCGCCGTGGCGGTGGAGACGGCCAAGCACTTCGTCGGGCGCAAGCACAACCGCATGAACGCCTGAGCGGGTGGCGCGCCCTTGCGGGCGCGCACGCCTCATTCGATGCGGTCGACGGCGAAGCCCAGGACGATGCCGTAGAGGACGTGGCCGACCAGCGCGACCCAGGTGATGCCGGTGAAGTTCAGGAACAGCGGTAGCCCGGCGATGGCGGTGATGCCGCCGATGGCAAAGACCCAGAGGCCGAAGCCGTAGAGCGCCGAGGGAACGAACCAGCCGAAGCGGTCGCCGACCACGGCGCGCCAGGCGGGCCGGAAGATGAAGAGCCAGCCGACGGGATAGCCGATCAGGCCGACCAGGTAGAAGTGGACGAAGTATCCGGCGAAGTCCCCGGCCGGGAGGCCGAGGCTTCCAAGCAGGCTCTTCGCCAGCCCGTGGGGCGAGAGGGTGGCGAACCCGAGCGCGGGGCTGACGAGCTGGCCCCAGAGGTCGAAGGCGATGGTGGCGAAGAAGCCCGCGATGAACATCAGGCCGAGGGTGGCGATGCCGACGGAGGGCAGGCGTTCGGCGTTGGCGGTGGTCATGATGAATGTCCCTTTGTCTGTAAATCCCTGCGCCGATCTGGCGCCGCGGCACGCGCCGCGCAAGAAATGCTTCACGCCCACACGCAGAGGTTAGATTTGTGTCAGACCTGCCGGACGCCCGCACGCTGACCTACGAGGGCCTGGAGCCCGCGCGGGAGGGCCGCCTGCTGCTGATCGCCTGCGGGGCGCTGGCGCGCGAGATCGTGGCGCTGAAAGAGGCGAACGGCTGGGCGCACATGGACGTGACCTGCCTGCCGGCGATCCTGCACAACCACCCCGAGAAGATCACCGGGGCGGTCGAGGCGCTGGTGGAGCGGCATCGCTCCGCCTACGCGCAGGTCTTCGTGGTCTACGCCGATTGCGGCACCGGCGGGCTGTTGCAGGCGGCCTGCGCGCGGCTGGGGGTCGAGATGGTGGCGGGGCCGCATTGCTATGCCTTCTTCGAGGGCAACGCGGCCTTCGCGGCCCATGACGACGAGATCACCGCCTTCTACCTCACCGATTTCCTGGCGCGGCAGTTCGATGCCTTCGTGTGGAAACCGCTGGGGCTGGACCGGCACCCGGAGCTGATCCCGATGTACTTCGGGAATTACACCAGGCTGGTCTACCAGGCACAGACCGAGGATCCGGCCCTGACAGCGAAGGCGCAGGATTGCGCGCGGCGGCTGGGGCTGGACTTCGAGCGGCGGTTCACCGGGTATGGCGAGCTTGGGACGACCCTCGCGGGTTGGGCGCGGAAAGCGTAGGCGTCAGATCGCCAGCAAGGCGCGCGCGTCGGCCCATAGGCGTTCGACCAGGTCTCCGGCGGGCACGGCCTGCGCGAGACCGGCGGATTGCCCGGCCCAGGCCTGCATCGCGTCGAGCCGACCTTCCCTGGCCGCCGCCGCGCGCATGGGCGCGGTGAGACCGCGCTGCACCGGATAGGGCGCGGGGGCGGGCCAGGTCTCGGCGGTCTCGGCAAAGCCGGTGCGGAGCGCGCGGCCCAGGCGGCCCGAGTAGGCGCGGGTGGCCAGCGTGTCTTCGGGCCGGGCGCGGGAGAGGCCGTCGGCCCAGGCGGGGGAAATGGCGGCCTCGGGGGTGCGCAGGAAGCCGGTGCCGATCTGCACCGCGCTGGCCCCGAGCAGCAGCGCCGCCGCCACGCCGCGGGCGTCGGCGATGCCGCCGGTGGCGACGACCGGCACCTGGACCGCGTCAGCGACGGCGGGGAGCAACGAGAACAGGCCGACCAGCCTGCGCGCGGCCTCGTCGGCCTGGAAGGCGCCGCGGTGGCCGCCGGCCTCCATGCCCTGCGCGACGATGACGTCGGCGCCTGCGGCCTCGGCCTCCAGCGCCTCGGCCACGGTTGTCGCCGTGGCGAACCAGCGGATGCCGGCGGACTTCATGCGTTGCACGAACTCTGGCGGATAAACGCCCATGATAGAAGAGATAACCGCCGGACCGGCAGCCAGCATGGCGTCGCATTGGGCGGCGAAGTCGAGCAGGCCCGCGTCCCCCGCCTCGGGCGGCACCGGTGGCCCCCAACCCGCCAGCAGCGCGCGCAGCTCGGCCTCGTGCGCCGGGTCGCGATGCGGCGCGGGGTCAGGGATCCAGAGGTTGATCTGGAAGGCGCCGTTGCTGGTGCTGCGGACCTCGCTCGCCCATTGGCCGATCTCGCCGGGGCCCATCAGCAACGCGCCGCAGGCCCCCATTCCTCCCGCCGAGGCGACAGCCGCCGACAGCGCCGGAGGGCAGGCCCCGGCCATTGGCGCAAGCAGGATGGGCGCGGAGAGCGCGTAATCCTCGCAGAAGGCGGCGACGCGGGCGGCGGGGGTCACTTGAACACCGCCTTGCGGCCCTGCATCTGGGCGGCGATGACCTCCATCTGGTCGGCCTTGCCGATCAGCCCGACGGATTCGCGGGATTCGTCCAGCAGCACATCGGCGCGCGATGCGCTTTCCGCGACCTCGATCAACCGCTTGGCGGCGCGGATGGCCGAGGGGCTGCGGCCCGCGATATCCTGCGCCAGGGCCAGGGCGGTCGCCTGCGGGTCGTCGTCGAGCGTCGTGACCAGCCCCCACCGTTCCGCTTGGCTCGCGCCGACGGGCGCGGCGGTATAGGTCATCTGGCGCAGCACATCCGACCGCACGAGACGGGGCAGCAGCGCCATGCCGCCCATGTCGGGGACGAGGCCCCATTTCATCTCCATCAACGAGAGTTTTGCCTCGGGATGGGCAATGCGGATGTCGGCCCCGAGCGCCAGCTGCAACCCGCCGCCGTAGACCGCGCCGTGCAGCGCGGCGATCACCGGGACGGGGACGCGCCGCCAGACCATCGCCACCTCTTGCACGTCGTTCGTGTCGCCGTGCTTGCGCGGCATCAGCCAGGGTTCGGCGTCAAGCGTCCCCATCTGCGCGAAGCTGGACAGGTCCAGCCCGGCGCAGAAGCTTTTCCCCTCGCCCGCCAGCACCACCGCGCGGGCGTCCGAGGCGGCGACCTCCTGCCCCGCCGCGATGATCGCCTGGATCATCGCATCGTCCAGCGCGTTCATCTTGTCGGGTCGGGTCAGCGTGACCCGGGCGATGTGATCGTGATACTCGACGGATACCCGTGACATGCCTTGCCTCCCATTTTCGTTCAATTTGCCGAAAGGTTGAGCCTTGCGCCAGTGCAACCTCGCGTGACTTTTGCCCTGCCCCGCCCTATCTCCGCCTTCATGCCCGTAACCGACCTGCCTCCGCCGATCCGCCGCATCCGTCCGCTCTGGACGCTGGCCGGAGTCGTGTCGCTGGCGCTCGGGATCATCGGGATTGCCCTGCCGGTGATGCCGACGACGCCTTTCGTGCTGCTGGCGGCCTTGTGTTTCGGCAAGGGATCGCCGCGGCTGCACGCCTGGCTGCTCGGGCACCGCTACTTTGGCCCGATGATCGCGGATTGGGAAGCGACGGGGGCGATTCCCCGTCACATCAAGTATTGGGCCTGCGGTTCGATGGCCGTGACCTTTGCGGCCTGCGCCGCGTTGGGCGTTCCGGGGCGGGTATTGATCGCGCAAGCGGTGCTGATGACGATCGGCGCGGGCTATGTGCTGACGCGGCCCGACAGATAGCTTGCTTGCCTGCGGGCGCTTGGATTATCTGCGGGCCATGAGTGATCCGCGCTATACCCCGCTTGCCGCCGCCCTGCCCGCCACCGTGCCCTTCGTCGGCCCCGAGACGCAGGAACGGGCGCAGGGCGCGCCGTTCCGCGCGCGGCTTGGCGCGAACGAGAGCGTGTTCGGGCCGTCTCCGAAGGCCATCGCCGCGATGGAGCGGGCGGCGCGCGAGATCTGGATGTATGGCGACCCCGAGAACCACGACCTGCGCGCGGCGCTGGCGGCGGCGCATGGGGTGACGCCCGCGCATGTGGTGGTGGGCGAAGGCATCGACGGGCTACTGGGCTACCTGGTGCGGCTGCTGGTCGGCCCGGGCGATGCGGTTGTGACATCGGACGGAGCCTATCCGACCTTCAACTTTCACGTCGCGGGGTTCGGCGGGGCGCTGCACAAGGTGCCCTACCGCGACGACCGCGAGGATCCCCTGGCGCTGTTTGCCAAGGCGGCGGAGGTGGGGGCCAAGCTGGTCTACCTTGCCAATCCCGACAACCCGATGGGCAGCTGGCACAGGGGCGGCGATCTGGCCGCGGCGCTGGATCACCTGCCGGATGGCTGCCTGCTGGCGCTGGACGAGGCCTATGTCGAATGCGCGCCCGAAGGCACGGCGCTGCCGATCGACAGGGACGATCCGCGCGTGATCCGGTTCCGCACCTTCTCGAAGGTGCATGGCATGGCGGGGGCGCGGGTCGGCTACGGTCTGGCGGCGCCGGGGCTGGTGACGGCCTTCAACAAGGTGCGCAACCATTTCGGCATGAACCGGACGGCGCAGATCGGCGCGCTGGCGGCGCTGGCGGATGGAGACTGGCTGGCCCATGTGCGCGGCGAGATCGCGCGGGCGCGCGATCGGATTGCCGAAATCGCGCGCGAGAACGGGCTGGAGCCGCTGCCGTCGGCGACGAACTTCGTCACCATCGACTGCGGGCGCGACGGGGTCTTTGCCAAGGCCGTGCTGGATGCGCTGGTGGCGCAGGGGGTCTTCGTGCGGATGCCCTTTGCCGCGCCGCAGAACCGCTGCATCCGGGTCAGCTGCGGACGGCCCGAGGATCTCGCCATCTTCGCCGAGTGCCTGCCGAAGGCGCTGGCGACCGCGCGCGGGTGATGGTGCGGCGGGTCGACAGCTTCCAATTTTGTTAGAAGTTTTCAAACTGCCCGTTTGACGGGCAGGTTTTTCGCCCTAATGCTTGCCTCATGGGCGCGTTGCGAACACTTGTTCTGCTTTTGCTCCCCGGCATGGCCGCCGCCGGGCCTGATCCGCTTGTGAATACATTCGCCACCTGCACCGGGCGGCTGTCGGCGCTGATGGAGCATCAGTGGTTGCTGTCTGACCCTGCCGCCGATGCGACCCAGGCGCGGCGCGGGCAGATGGAGCAGCTGCTCTTCTCGGTCATGGACCCCGGCACGGGCGAACGGGTGCTGGCGCGGCGGATCGATGCGAAATACGCGATGGCGCGGCTGCTGATGCGGGTCGATTTCAACCGCGATGCGCAGGACGCGGCGCGGGCGGCGTCGTTCGTCGAGGTGCAGATGGCGGCCTGCGACTCGCTGTTGCTGAGCTGAGCGGGCTTTTCCCCGGCCCCGTCACGGGATAGCCTCCGCGCGACCTGCCCGGAGATACCGATGCCCCTGACCCGCACCGAGGCCACCTTTACCCCGCCGATCATCGCCGCCCGGCGCTGGCTGGATGGCGTGACCTTTCCGCCCGACCGCCCGCTGGTGAACGTCAGCCAGGCCGCGCCGGTCGCGCCGCCGCCGCCGGAACTGCGGCGGGTGATGGCGGATGTGGCGCTGCACGACGACAACGCGCACCTCTACGGGCCGGACCTGGGGCTGCCGGAGTTGCGGGCCGAGATCGCGGCGCAATGGTCGGCGCATTACGGCGGGCAGATCGGGGCCGGGCAGGTGGCGATCACCTCGGGCTGCAACCAGGCCTTCGCGGCGGCGATTTCGGCGCTGACCGGAGAGGGCGACGAGGTGATCATCCCGACGCCCTGGTATTTCAACCACAAGATGTGGCTGGACATGAGCGGGGTGAAGGCCGTGCCGCTGGCTACGGGCGCAGACATGCTGCCCTCGGCCAAAGACGCGGCGGCGCTGATCACCTCAAGAACCCGCGCCATCGCGCTGGTTTCGCCGAACAATCCGGCGGGGGTGGAGTATCCGGCGACCCTGGTGCGCGCCTTCTACGATCTCTGCCGCGACAGGGGCATCAAGCTGATCCTCGACGAGACCTATCGCGATTTCGATGCGCGCGAGGGGGCGGTGCATGACCTGTTCACCGATCCCGACTGGGCGAACACGCTGATCGACCTCTATTCCTTCTCGAAAGCCTACCGGCTGACCGGCCACCGGGTCGGGGCGATGATCGCCTCGACCTCGCTGATCGGCGAAGTGGAGAAGTTCATCGACAGCGTCACGATCTGCCCCAACCAGATCGCCCAGCACGCGGCGCTCTGGGGGATGCGGAACCTGAGCGCTTGGCTGGCTTCGGAGCGGGCCGAGATCCTTGACCGGCGGGCTGCGATTGTCGAGGGCTTCCCCCGGCTGGCAGCGAAGGGGTGGAAGCTCTTGGGGCTCGGCGCCTATTTCGCCTATGTGGAGCATCCCTTCGCCAAGGGCTCGGACGCGCTGGCCCGCGACCTGGTGCGCGAGGCCGGGGTGCTGCTGCTGCCCGCGACGATGTTCGTGCCCGAAGGCGACGCCTCGGGGCAGCGGCAGCTGCGCATCGCCTTCGCCAACCTCGACCGGGCCGGGATCGGGGTGATGTTCGACCGGCTGGAGGCCCTGCCCATCTGACCTTGCCCCCCCGGGGGCGGACGGCTAGACAGGGGCGCATTCCGCAGGAGGGGGCAGCATGGCCGCGCGCGTCAAGAGCTTGGGCAACACGTTTGTCTGGATCATCATGGGCTTGCTCATTCTCGGCCTGGCCGGGTTCGGCGCGACCAACCTCTCGGGCACGATCCGCACCCTCGGACACGTCGGCGACGAGACGATCAGCATCGACAAGTACGGACGCGCCCTGCAAAGCGAGATTCGCCAGATCGAGGCGCAGACCGGGCAGGCGCTGCCCATCGCGCAGGTGCGCAGCATGGGGCTGGATCAGCAGGTGCTGAACCGGATGGTGACGCTGGCCGCGCTGGATCACGAGGCGGCGACGATGGGGCTGTCGGTGGGCGACAGCAACGTCCAGAAGGAAATCCTGCGGGTTCCGGCCTTCCAGGGCATCGACGGCAAGTTCGACCGCGAAGCCTATCGGTTCACGCTGGAGCGCAACAACATCAAGGAAGCCGAGTTCGAGGCGAGCCTGCGCGACGACGCGACGCGCTCGCTGGTGCAGGCGGCGATCACCGGCGGGGTGAAGATGCCCCCTGCCCTGACCGATGCGATGCTTGAGTACCTGGGCGCGCGGCGCAGCTTTACCTGGGCGATCCTCGAGGATGCCGGGATGATGGCGACGATGGAGCCGCCCTCGGTCGAGGCGATCAAGGCGCATTACGAGGCGAACAAGAACCGCTTCATGTTGCCCGAGGTGCGCAAGATCACCTATGTGCAGCTGACGCCGGCGATGATGCTGGAAAAGGTGACGGTGGACGATGCCGCCGTGCAGGCGCTCTATGACAAGAACCGCGACCAGTACGAACAGCCCGAGCGGCGGCTGGTGGAGCGCCTGGTCTTCGCCGACGAGGACACGGCGAAGAGCGCCAAGGCGCAGCTGGAGATGAAGGGCACGACCTTCGAGCAGCTGGTGCAGGATCGCGGGCTGACCATCGACGACGTGGACATGGGCGACATGACGGCGGGCGACCTGGGTGCCGCCGCCGAGGCGGTGTTTGCCGCCGAGGTTGGCGATGTGGTCGGCCCCCTGCCCACGGACCTTGGCCCTGCGCTGTTCCGGGTGAACGGACGGCTGGAGGCGACCAGCACGCCGCTGGACGAGGTGAAGGACGAGCTGCACGAGGAACTTGCGGGCGCGCAGGCGCGCCGGATGATCGACGCCGAGGTGCAGGGCATCGAGGACATGCTGGCCGGCGGCGCGACGCTGGAGGATCTGGCGCGTGAGAAGGGGCTGGAGCTGGGCACGCTCGACTGGACGCCGGAAACCGCCGAGGGCATCGCGGCCTACGAGGCGTTCAAGAAAGCCGCCGCTGCCGCAACCGAAGGCGCCTACCCCGAGGTACAATTCCTGGAGGATGGCGGCATCTTCGCCCTGCGGCTGGATTCCATCGAACCGCCGCGCACCAAGACCTACGAGGAAGCCCTGAACGAGGTGGAGGCCGACTTCATGCAGAAGGCCGCGCGGGCTTTCGTCAAGGAAAAGGCCGATGCCGCCGTGGCGGCGCTGGCGACCGAGAACGACTTTGCCGCCGCCGGGCTGGAGCCGCGCAGCGAGACCGGGCTGACCCGCAGCGCCTTTGTCGAGGGCACGCCGCGCGATTTCATGACGCAGGTTTTCGGGATGGCAAAGGGCGACATCAAGGTGATCGAGGCGGACAGCGGCATCATCGTGGTCCGGCTGGAAGACACCCTGCCCGCCGAACAGTCCGGCGAGGTCGCGCAGCTGCGCGGGGCGATTGCCGAACAACAGAACCAGGCGCTGGCAAGCGCGCTGCTCGACGCCTTCGCGCAGGACGCGCAGTTGCGCGCCCGGCCCCGCATCGACGAGCGGGCGCTGGCGGCGGTGCTGGGCAGCTTCCAGTAACATGGCGCTGGTCCCGGATTACGACAGCTTCGCCCGCGCCTGGCAGGCGGGGCAGAACCAGGTGGTCTACACCCGGCTCGCCGCCGACCTCGACACGCCGGTGTCGCTGATGCTGAAGCTGACCGGCGCCCAGAAGGACGCCTTCATGCTGGAATCGGTGACGGGTGGCGAAGTGCGCGGGCGCTATTCGATCATCGGCACCAAACCCGACCTGATCTGGCGCTGCCGGGGCGAGACGTCGGAACTGAACCGCTCCGCCCGTTTCGACCCGGACGCCTTCGAGGCGCAGGCGGGCAACCCGCTGGACAATCTGCGCTCGCTGATCGGGGAAAGCCGGATCGACCTGCCCGAGGGCCTGCCGCAGGCCTCGGCGGGGCTGTTCGGCTACCTCGGCTATGACATGGTGCGGCTGGTGGAGCATCTGCCGGACGTGAACCCCGACCCGCTGGGGATGCCCGACGCGGTGATGCTGCGCCCCTCGGTGGTGGCGGTGCTGGACGGGGTCAAGGGCGAGGTCACGGTGGTCTCGCCCGCCTGGGTCAACGACGGCCTGTCGCCGCGCGCCGCCTATGCCCAGGCGGCCGAGCGGGTGATGGACGCGGTACGCGACCTGGAACGCGCGATGCCGACCGAGACGCGCGACCTGGGCGAGGCGCACGAGCCGGGGCCGCCGGTGTCGAATTTCACCCCCGAGGGTTATCGCGCGGCGGTGGAGAAGGCGAAGGAATACATCCGTGCGGGGGACATCTTCCAGGTGGTCCCCTCGCAACGCTGGACGGCCGAGTTCCGCGAGCCGCCGTTCGCGCTCTACCGCTCGCTGCGGCGGACCAACCCGTCGCCCTTCATGTTCTTCTTCAACTTCGGCGGCTTCCAGGTGATCGGGGCGAGCCCCGAGATCCTCGTGCGCGTCTTCGGGCGCGAGGTGACGATCCGCCCCATCGCCGGGACGCGGCCACGCGGGGCGACGCCGGAACAGGACCGGGCGCTGGAGGCCGAGCTGCTGGCGGATCCGAAGGAACGGGCCGAACACCTGATGCTGCTGGACCTCGGGCGCAACGACACCGGTCGCGTGTCGAAGATCGGCACGGTCCGGC
>JAGRMS010000521.1 GCA_020441135.1 Pseudooceanicola sp. | reverse complement strand
TCTGGATCATCTCGCTGATCCTCGCCATGATCGGGCTGGCGACGCTGAAGGTGCGCTGACGCGAAGGTTGCGTCAGGGGAAATCGGGTGCAATCATTCCGGGTATTGGGCGCCGGGAGTGATTGCCATGTCCGATTGCAGCGTGATTACGCGTGACTGTTTTTCGCTCGTGCCGACCGATTTCAATCCGGCAAAGCAGACCTTGCGGCTTGGAGTCGAGCCGAGGGTCATCCGGCTTTGCCCGGGGCTGCTGGACCGGCAATTGTTCTTCCACGGGCTGGTGGGGAAAAAGGGCGCGCCGGTCGTCATCGAGCCGCACCAGCGGGGCTGGATCGACGTGGGCCAGCGGCCCGATCCGCGGGCGGTGCGGGAAGATTTCATTTTCCTGCATCTGAAGGAATGCCGCCATGTGGCGATCCGTGACCTTCACCTCGCCAATGCCTGGCCGACCTGTATCCTGCTGGACAAATGCGAGGACATCACCATCGAGGGCTGCCACTTTCGGGCGGGCAAGGAGGCGATTTACGCGAAGAACAGCCGCCGCCTGCTGGTAAGGGGCTGCCAGTGGACCCAGGACACCTCGCCCGGGCACGACCTCTGGCACCGGATCGATTGGGTCGAGGCGCATGGCGGGGAAGGGGGGAACGATACCTTCGCCTATTTCAACGGGGCATTCCTTGGTGGAAAATCGCTCGAGAGCGTGTGCGTAGAGCGGAACGTGATCCGCGACGCCTATAACGGCATTCGGCTGAAAGGGGAGGGCAAGGAACCAAGGAACAACGATGTGACAATCGCCGGGAATACGTTCCTGCGCATCCGCGACAATCCGATCGAGCCGGAACGTTACGCGTTCAACTGGCATATCTATCATAACGAGATTATCGACGCCCACGGCTGGCTGTCCTTCGATGGCGTCGGCGGCGGCTATATCTACGTCTACGGCAACCTCGGGCGTTTCGTGACGCGGCAGGGGAGCCGCACCAGTCCGCAGCACACGATGGGCCGCGTTCTGAAACTGAGTTTCGAGACCTGCAACCCGATGCACAGACCCGGCGAAGTGACGCCGACGTTGCCCTGGTATGTCTTCAACAACAGCTTTTTCCTGCGCTGCCCGCTGATCGGCGGCGCGGCCTGTTCCGTGGACGAGCCGGACCTCTTCGGGATCGGGCCGGATATCACCAATCACCTGACATTTGCCAACAACGTGTTCGAGTGGTGCGAAGCGGGCGAACACGACGACTATACGGCCACCTGGATCGAGCTGGTACGCAATTTCCGCAAGCGACCGGAGGATGGCGTGGTCTTCGATGGCAGCCTGTCCAATCGGTGGGATTACTTTGAAGCCGTCAGTGACCGGTACGGGTGGGAGGAGAACGGTCAATGGGCAGAGGGGAAACTGTTCGAGGACGGTCCTGGCGGAGACCTGCGGCTTCGGGTCGGCAGCCCGGGGTTGGAGTCGGCGATGCCGCTGACGATCCGCGGACCCGACAAGGTCTACGGGATCGTCACGGCGAATGGCCGGATCGACCGCGGCGCCTGGCAGGGCGACAGCCTGGTCCGGATCGCACCGGCGGCGGCAGTCTAGACCAGCGCCGGCTCCGCCAGCCCCTCAGCCAGGCGAAGGGTCATGCGGCCCGAGCGGACCTCGGGCATGCGTTTCATCTGGCGCATCGCGTCATCCACGAAGGCGTCGCTGTCGGGTTTGCCCGGAGGCAGGTCCAGCGCGCAGAACAGCGTCACCACGCGGTCGCGCAGGGTCAGGCAGACATCGGCCAGGTGCCGCGCTTCCCGCGGGCAATAGCGGTAGTGGGCGATTTCGATTCCTGTCACCAGCATCGGCGGTCCTCCCTTCGCGACCTTGATTATCGCCGGATTGGTGCAATTTTGAGGCGTATTTTCGGCAACTCGCCGGTTGCAAATTCAGCGCCTCGCCGGCTTGAAGCGGGCGGCGGAGACCCCAGATTGAGGTCAAGGCCCCACCCACGACGCGCTGCCTGGCGGGCGTCGGCCAACCCGGGGCGCTGCAAAGGAGAAGACGCATGGACTTGAGCAAGTTCACCGAGCGGGCGCGCGGATTCGTGCAGGCCGCACAGACCATCGCGATGCGCGAGGGGCATCAGCGGCTGGTGCCGGAACACCTTCTGAAAGCCCTGATGGACGACGAGCAGGGGCTCGCCAGCAACCTCATCACCCGCGCGGGCGGCGCGCCGGGGCGTGTCGTGGACGCGCTGACGCTGGGCCTGGGCAAGATGCCGAAGGTCAGCGGCGACGCGGGGCAGGTGTATCTCGACAACCTGACTGCCAAGGTGCTGGGTGAAGCCGAATCCATCGCCAAGAAGGCGGGCGACAGCTTTGTGCCGGTGGAACGCATCCTGATGGCGCTCTGCATGGTGAAATCCGGCGCGAAGGATGCGCTGGAGGCCGGGGCGGTCAGCGCGCAGAAGCTGAACGCGGCGATCAACGACATCCGCAAGGGGCGGACCGCCGACAGCGCCACGGCCGAGGAAGGCTATGACGCGCT
>JAGRMS010000520.1 GCA_020441135.1 Pseudooceanicola sp. | reverse complement strand
AGCGGTAGACCGCCTCGATGCCGGTAGAGCCGCCCTTCTTCGCACCGCCGAGCGACTTTTCGATGATGTTGGCCAGCCCCCCGGCCATGTTGCCGGGGCCGACGACGCCCTGCATCTGCACGTCCCGCCCGTCGGTGTAATTCAGCCACCAGTCGATCCGCCCGAGCAGGGCGCGGCCCACTGTTTCATTCCGCGCGCGAGCGGTCAGGGTGTGTTCGATGCCGTAGAGCTCGGGCGTTTCCGACAGGATCGCGGTGCCGCCGTGGCGTACCAGCAGGTCCATCGCGCGGCCCAGCGCCGGATTGGCCGACAGGCCCGAGAACCCGTCCGAGCCACCGCATTGCAGCCCGATGCAGAGGTGTTCGGCGGATTGCGGCGTGCGGGTGGCCCTGTTGGCCTGCTCCAGCATGGCCCGCACCGCCTGCTTGCCCGCCTCGACGGCGGCGGCGGTGCCGCCAAGCTCCTGCATCCGCACCTGGTGCAGCATCGCACCGGTTTCCAGCGCGGTGTCACGGAACAGGCGGTCGAGGTTGTTGCGTTCGCAGCCAAGCGAGCAGACCACGGCCCCCGAGATGTTGGGATGCCGGATGTAGCCCGCCAGCGTGCGGTGCAGCAGGTCCATCGCCTCGCCCGTCGCCTCCATCCCGCAGCCCTGCTGGTGGATGAAGGGGATCACGCCGTCGATGTTGGGATAGTCGGCCAGCCGTTCCGCGTCGAAATAGGCCGCGACCTTGCGGGCGACGGTGGCGGCGCAGTTCACGGTGATGAAGATACCGATGTAGTTGCGCGTGCCGACGCGGCCATCGGCGCGGGCGTAGCCCATGAAGCGGGCGCGTTCCGCCTCGGGCAGGCGGTCGGGGCGGACGTAGTCCTGCCCGAACCGCCAGTCCTTCTGGACCGTGTCCATCAGGACGTTGTGGCTGTGCATCCAGGTGCCCGGCGCGATGTCGTCGCCCGCGAAACCGATGGTGGTCGCGTATTTCAGCACCGGTTCGCCCTTGGCCAGCGCCCGGGTGGCGATCTTGTGGCCCATCGGGATCGCTTCCCGCGCCATGATACCTTCGGCGTCAATCCGCGTCCCGGCGGCAATGTCCTCGCGCGCGACGACGACATTGTCCGCCGGGTCCAGCCGGATGACCGGCGACGTCACCGGTTGTTGGCCTTGCGCCATGCGGCGAACTTGGTCAGGTTCTCTTCCTTGGTCGCCGGGTAGAGGCCGATGATCGTCGCGCCGTTCATCACCTGCTCCAGCGCGAAGTCCTCGTAGGCAGTCATCTCGGTCGCCTCGGCAGCGATCTCGTCGGCGATCTCCGCCGGGATCACGATGACCGAGTCGTCGTCGCCCACCACGATGTCGCCCGGAAACACTGCCACATCGCCGCAGCCGATGGGGACATTGATGTCGATGGCCTCGTTGTTGGTCAGGTTGGTCGGGCTCGCGGGGCGGTTGTGATAGGCGGGCATCTCCAGCCTGGCGATGTTCATCGCGTCGCGAAAGCCGCCGTCGGTGACGATCCCGGCCCCGCCACGCACCATCAGGCGGCTGACGAGGATGTCTCCGGCGGACGCCATGCGCGCGTCGCGGCGGCTGTCCATCACCAGCACGCTGCCCGCCGGGCAGGTCTCGATCGCGTGGCGCTGGGGATGCTCGGGGTTGCGGAAGACAGCCAGCGTGTTGCGATCCTCGCGCGCGGGGATGTAGCGCAGCGTAAAGGCCGGGCCGACCATGTTGCGGCCCTTGGGGCCGACCGGGCGGACGTCCTGGATCACCTGGTGGCGCAGCCCACGCTTGAACAGGGCGGTGGTCAGCGTCGCGACCGAGACCTGCTCCAGTTGCGCCTTGGTTTCGGGTTTCAATGTCATGGGTTCCTCGAAAGGCCGTTGTCGTTCATGAACTGGTGCAGGCGCTGCTGCTGGCTGGCGGTCAGCGGCCAGGCCGAGGGCGGGCGGGTGCCGCCGCAATCCTCGCCCATCAGAGCCAGCGCCGCCTTGACGCCGGTGACGTTGGTGCCGCCCATTTCCTCGGCGCGGATATCCTCGAAGACGGTCATGCCCTCGATCAGCCGGTTCGCCTCGGCGTAGTCGCCCTTGTCCAGCGCCGTGTGGATCGCGACCGACCTTGCGGGCCAGACGTTGATCAGGCCCGAGGTGAAGCCGCGCGCGCCGACGGCATAGAGCGGCGGCGCCCAGACCTCGGCCAGCCCGCCGACCCAGATGATATGGTCCGGCGCTGCGGCCATCGCGGCCTTGAGCTTCAGCGGGTTGGGGGTGGCCCATTTGACGCCGACGACGCCTTCGACGGCACAGATTTCGGCAATCGCCTGCGTGCCGATCAGATCGTTCCGCAGGTACAGCACCAGTGGCACGCCCGGCTCCGCCAGCCGGGCGACATAGTCGCGCAGGCCGCGCGGGCTGACGAAGGGATCGGGCGGCTGGTGGATCATCAGCGCGTCGGCTCCGATGCTGGCGGCATGGGCGGCGGCGCGGCATGCCTCGCGGATGCCGCGCCCGATGCCGCAGACGAGGGGCACGCGGCCCCCGATATGCTGAGCAGCGGCTTCGGCGAACGTGCGCGCCTCGGCCTCGTCCAGCGCGTAGAACTCGCCAGTGTTGCCATTGGCGACAAGAATGTGGACGCCCGCGCCGATGGCCCGGTCCACGATGGGCTTCATGCGGTCGGTCGCCAGCTCCCCGTCAAACCCGAAAGGCGCAACCAGAATGCCCGAGATACCCGTCAGGGCACGGCGGAGGTCGTGCATCAGTTGATCTCCGGTTCCGGCACGGGCGCGCCGAAATCGGTGCGCAGGAAGTCAAAGTCGCAGCCCTTGTCCGCCTGCTCGACGTGCTGGAGGAACATCTGTCCGTAGCCGCGTTCGAAACGGGGCTGAGGCGCGGTCCACCCGGCGCGGCGCTCGGCCAGTTCAGTGTCCGAAAGCGCGACGTTCAGCGTCCGGTTCGGAATATCCAGCTCGATCACGTCGCCCGTGCAGATCAGCGCCAGCGGTCCGCCGACGTAGGATTCCGGTGCAACGTGCAGCACGCAGGCGCCGTAGGACGTGCCGGACATGCGCGCATCCGACAGGCGCACCATGTCGCGGATGCCCTGCTTCAGCAGCGCCTTCGGCATCGGGATCATACCCCACTCCGGCATCCCCGGCCCCCCCTGCGGGCCTGCATTGCGCAGGACCAGCACGTGGTCGGGCGTCATCGGGTAATCCTCGTCGTTGATGATCGCCTTCATCTCGGCATAGCTGTCCGCGACGATTGCCGGACCCTTGTGGGTCTGGAATCGCGGGTCCATCGCGGCAGGCTTGATGACCGCCCCATCCGGTGCGAGGTTGCCCTTCAGCACCGCCAGCGAGCCTTCGTGGTAGACCGGGTTCGACAGCGGCCGGATCACGTCGTCGTTGTAGTTGACGGCCCCTGCGATGCCTTCGCCCAGTGACTTGCCGGTGACGGTCATCACCGAAAGATCCAGTTTGTCGCCCAGTTCCTTCATCAGCGC
>JAGRMS010000086.1 GCA_020441135.1 Pseudooceanicola sp. | reverse complement strand
GGCATAGCGCCGGCCCGAGCGGTTCACCCAGGCCCGCGCATAGGCGTCACGCGGCAGGCCCGAACGCAGGTAGTCCACCGTCATGTCGATGGTTTTCGGAAGTCTGGTCAGCGTCGCCGCGCTGTCGCCCGCCTCCATCTTCGGCCAGAGCATCGCCCAGCCCAGCTCGACGATGGCGGTGACCTCGAGAAACCCGGCGGTGGCGCCGCCGTGCAGCGCCGGCAGCGCCGGATTGCCGATCAGCTTCGGATCGTAGGGCATCAGCGCGGTCAGTTCGTCGCCGCGGCGGTCGAAGCGGATGCCGAGGAAGCGCGCGAAGGGCAGGCCCGAGACCAGCCGCGCCAGCGCCCCGTCGCGGCGTTCCTTGACCACCTGAACCGGTTCGGGCGCGGGTCTCATGCCGAGCCGTCCCGCGCTGGCCGCTCGACCGTGAAGGCCGCCGAGGCGGTCGCCACCGGCCGCGCCGTGTCATCGTCGCGCGCCACCGCCCGCACGAAGGCGACGGTGTGGGTCATGTGATAGCACTCGGCCCGCGCCCGGATCCGTTGCCCGGGCGTCGCCGGGCGCATGTAGTCGATCCGCAGATCCAATGTCGCCGTTGTCCGCCCGCCCTGCGGATGCAGCAGAACCGCCGCGCCCGAGCAGCTGTCCATCAGCGCCGAGACCGCGCCGCCGTGGATCACCCCGGTCGCGGGATCGCCCACCAGCGCCTCGTCCCAGGGCATTTCCACCTCGGCGACGCCTGGGCTGGTGGCCACAAGCTCCATGCCGAGAGCCACGCAATAGGGAAGCTGCGCGATGACCCGCCGGGCCTCTTCCAGATGTCGATCCGCGTCCGTCATATCCCTCTCCTGCGGTCGTTCTGGTCGCAATCTCGTGCCCCCGCAAGCGTCAAGGGCGGAATGCCGCAGCGTTCTTCCCATGCTTTTCCCGCGCGGCACCGCGTGTTAGCTTTCCCGCGGAGGCAGGGGCGATGTAGTCGGAGGCAGGGGGCGATGGCCGAAGGCGAACTCAGCTTCAAGGAAATGTGCGCGAAGTTCGAGGTGACCCCCCGGACTCTTCGCTACTATGAGTATATCGAACTGCTGCAGCCGCGACGCGACGGCCGCGCCCGCTGGTACGGGCCGCGGGAACTGGCGCGGATGACACTGATCCTGCGCGGCCGGCGTTTCGGCTTCCCGCTCGAGGATATTCGCCAGTGGCTCGAAATTCACGATAGCGAGGGCAGCGAGGCGCAGACGCGGGTCTGGATTCAGCGCGCCGATGCCCAGCTTGTCGAGCTTCAGCGGCAGCGCGAGGAGCTTGACCAGACCATCCAGGAGCTGAAGGCGCTGCGCGATGAAAGCGTCCGGCAACTCCAGGCGATGAGCGAATCCTGACGCCCTCGCGGCGCCAGCGGAGAATGGCCGATCTAGGGCCGCCGTTAGCGGGGCGGGAATCCGCCAGATCCGGGTAATCTTCTTGCAGGCTTTCGCCGCCCGATGATCGAAGCTTTCGCGAAAATCCATCTGACGTAACGTTACAATGACGGTGCCGTGGCGTGCGCTTGTCAGGATCGCCGAAGCCCTACATGTGCCCCTTTCCTGTCCCCAAGGACCACTCACGGAGGGTTTTGATGAACGAAGACCTGATGACGATCCGCGCCATGTGTGACGAATTTGAAGTCACGCCGCGCACCCTGCGCTTCTACGAGGCGAAGGAACTGCTGTTTCCGATCCGAGAAGGTCAGAAACGCCTGTTTACCCGGCGCGACCGGGCCCGGCTCAAGCTGATCCTGCAAGGCAAGCGCTTCGGCTTCTCGCTCGAAGACATGCGCCAGATCCTCGATCTTTACGATCAGGGCGAAAACGGCGCCGAGCTTCAGCTGCGCCGCGCCGTCGACCTGGCCGAAAAGCGGCTGGCCGAAATGGAAGCGCAACGCGCACAGCTCGACACCGCCATCGCGGAACTCCGCGAACGGCGCAGCTGGGGCATCGCCCGCCTTGACGAAATTGTGCGCTCGGCGGCCTGATCTCCCGGCGACACCATCCCCGAGAAGGCCCCTCATGACCACCTACAGCGCGCCAACCCGAGACATCTCGTTCGTCCTGCACGATCTGCTCAGGATCGGCGACAGCGATGTGCCGGGCTATGCCGAGCTGGACCGGTCGATGACGGGCGCGGTGCTGGAAGAGGCCGGCAAGCTGGCCTCGGACCTCCTGCATCCACTGAACGCGGTGGGTGACGAACAGGGCTGCAAGTTGGAAAACGGCGTGGTGCGGACTCCCGCCGGTTTCCCGGAAGCCTATGCCCAGCTCCGCGATGGCGGCTGGCTGGGGCTCGACTGCGACCCCGACTACGGCGGACAGGGCATGCCCTATCTGCTGGGAACGGCGGTCGGCGAGATGTTCGTGTCGGCCAACATGGCCTTCAACATGTACCAGGGCCTGACCCATGGCGCTTATTCGGCGATCCATGCCCATGGCAGCGACAGCCAAAAGGCTCTTTGGCTGCCTCCAATGGTCGAAGGGCGCTGGACCGGGACCATGAACCTGACCGAGCCGCAATGCGGCACCGACCTGGGGCTTCTGCGCACCCGCGCCGAGCCTCGGGACGACGGCAGCTACCGGATCACCGGACAGAAGATTTTCATTTCGGCGGGCGACCACGACCTTGCCGAGAACATCGTCCATCTCGTGCTTGCCCGCGCGCCGGGCGGCGGCGAGGGGACGCGCGGCATCTCGTTGTTCATCGTCCCCAAGATTCTGGTGAAGTACGATGGCGGCCTGGGCGAGCGCAACGCCGTCTCGGTCGGCAAGGTCGAAGAGAAGATGGGCATCCACGGCAATGCCACCTGCGTGATGAACTATGTTGGGGCGACCGGGTTCCTGGTCGGCGAGCCGCACAAGGGGCTCCGGGCCATGTTCACCATGATGAACGAGGCGCGGCTGGCGGTGGGCGTGCAGGGGCTGGCGCTGGCCGCT
>JAGRMS010000085.1 GCA_020441135.1 Pseudooceanicola sp. | reverse complement strand
CATCCTCGGCATGGGCGATATCGTCGCCCTGGTCGAGAAGGCGCAGGAAACGCTCGAGGCCGAACAGGCCGAAAAGATGATGAAGCGCATGATCAAGGGTCAGTTCTCCATGAACGACCTGCGCATGCAGCTGGAACAGATGCTGAAGATGGGCGGGATGCAGTCGATGATGGGCATGATGCCCGGCATGGGCAAGATGGCCAAACAGGTCGAGGACGCAGGCCTCGACGACCGCGTCATCAAGCGCCAGATCGCCCTGATCCAGTCGATGACGAAGAAGGAACGCGCCAACCCCGCCCTGCTCCAGGCCAGCCGCAAGAAGCGCATCGCCGCCGGGGCGGGCCTGGACGTGTCCGAGTTGAACAAGCTGCTGAAGATGCACCGCCAGATGGGCGACATGATGAAAAAGCTCGGCAAGATGGGCAAAGGCGGGATGCTGAAACAGGCGATGAAGGGCCTCTTCGGCAAGGGCGCCGACCCCGCCAACATGGACCCCGCCGCGCTCGAATCCGCCGCCCGCCAGCTGGGCGGCCGTCTGCCCGGCCTCGGCGGCGGCGGGCCGATGCAGCTGCCCCCGGGCCTCTCGGGCTTTGGCAAGAAGAAGTAACTCCCTTGGCTTCTTCTCTTTCCAAATACTCGAATACCGACGCCGCAGCAGGCGCGACGCTGGAGATTCCAACACTCCACACCGCGCGCCTGACCCTGCGCGCCCCGCGCCTTGCGGATTTCGAGCATTGGGCGGAGTTCTTCGCCACCGACCGTTCCGTCCACGAACGCGGGCGCAAGTCGCGCGAGGACGCCTATGCAACCTGGGCCGCTGACGTCGCCCTGTGGCAGCTGCGGGGCTACGGCGCCTTTGGTGTCGACGACCGCGAGAGTGGCGCCTACCTCGGCGAAGTCGGCATCTACCAGTCCGAAGGCTACCCCGGCCCCGAACTCGGCTGGTTCACCACGCCCGGGGCCGAGGGCAAGGGCATCGCCTTCGAGGCCGCGCAGGCCGTCATCGCCTGGCTCAAGGCCACGCAGGACTGGCCCTTCGTCACCTCGATCATCGACCCGGCCAACAATCGCTCCATCGCGCTCGGCCTGCGCCTTGGCGGCACCATCGACCCCACCCTGCCCGGCATCGACCCCGGCGACGTGGTGATCCGCCACGACCTGGTGCGCCCATGATCCCGACGCTGAACACGCCCCGGCTGATCCTGCGCGCCCCCCGGCCCGCGGATTTCGACGCCTTCGCCGCCTTCTACGCCGGCCCCCGCTCGCATCTCGTCGGCGGCCCGCTGACCCGCGAACTGGCCTGGCGGATGCTGGCGATGGAGGCCGGGCACTGGCTGCTCAAGGGTTTCGGACGCTGGATCGTCGAAGACCGCGCCAGCGGGGCGCCTGTCGGCCTCGTCGGGTTGTTCGAACCCGAAGGCTGGCCCGAGCCGGAGCTTGGCTGGGATCTCTTCGACGGCCACGAAGGCAAGGGCTACGCCACCGAGGCCGCCGAGGCCGCCCGCGCCCACGCCTATGACACGCTCGGCTGGTCGACCGTCATCAGCCTTATCAAACCTGCCAACGCCAACTCCGCCCGCGTCGCCGCCCGCCTCGGCTGCACCCGCGACGGCAACTTCACCCACGAACGCCACGGCCCGATGCAGATCTGGCGCCACCCCGCCCCCGATGCCGACGGCGGGATCGAGGCCTACGCATGACCGCCACCGCACTCAACATCCCGGTGATCGAAACAGAGCGACTGATCCTGCGCGGTCCCCGCGAAAGCGATTTCGAGGCTTTCGCGGCCTTCGGCGCATCGGCGCGCGCGGCCTTCGTCGGCGGCCCCTATCCCCGATTGCGCAGCTGGGGTGGTTTTCTGGCCACCTATGGCCATTGGGCGCTGCGCGGCTACGGCATGTGGATGCTGCAAGAGCGCGCCACCGGCGGCATTGCCGGGCGCGTCGGCATCATTCGGAACGACGGCTGGGACGAACCCGAACTCGGCTGGCACATCTACGACGGCTTCGAAGGCAAGGGTCTCGCCTACGAGGCCGCCCATGCCGCCCGCGCCTACGCCGCCAATCACCTCGGTCTCGACCGGGTGATCTCCTACATCGTGCCCGAAAACACCCGCTCCGCCGCGCTGGCCCAACGCCTCGGCGCGCATATCGAGCGTGAAGGCGAAGTCGCAGGCCACCTCTGCAACGTCTGGCGCCACCCCTCGGCCGAGGGGGCGGCATGATCCCCACGCTGACCACCGATCGCCTGACCCTGCGCGGCCCGCGCGAGGCCGATTTCGACGCCGTGGCGGGCTTCTTCGCCGACGGCGGGCGCTCGGACTTCTTCGGCGGCCCGCTGACGCGCGGCAACGCCTGGCGCTGGTTCGCCATGTCCATCGGGCACTGGCAGCTGAAGGGCTTCGGCTTCTGGATGGTCGAGCTGACCGCCACGGGCCAGCACTGCGGCCTCTGCGGCCTGTGGCAGCCCGAGGGCTGGCCGGAACCGGAACTCGGCTGGGCGGTCTTCGAAGGGTTCGAGGGCATGGGCATCGCGAAGGAGGCCGCGCTGGCCGCCCGCGCTTTTGCCTACGGCACGCTCGGCTGGACCACGCTGACCTCGAACATCATGCCCGGCAACACCCGCTCCATCGCGCTCGCCGAACGGCTGGGCGCGCGGCTCGACCGGCGTTTCGACAACCCGCTGGTGGGCGAGGAGCTGGTCTATCGCCACCCCGCGCCGGAGGCCGCGTCATGAGCGCCGCCGCCATTCCCGTGATCGAGACCCGCCGCCTGGTCCTGCGCGCGCCCCTGGCCGAGGATTATCCCGACTTTCGGGCCACCTTTGCGTCGTATCGCTCGCGCTTCATGGGCGGGCCGCTGAACGGCTACGAGGCCTGGATGCTCTACGCCGCCGAGATCGGCCATTGGGAGATCCGCGGCTTTGGCATGTGGATGATCCACGACCGCGTCACCGGGGCGACCCTTGGCATGGCGGGCGGCTGGCAGCCGGCGAAATGGCCCGAGCGCGAGATCGCCTGGATCATCTGGCCGGACCGCGCGGGACACGGCTATGCGCTGGAAGCGACCCATGCGGTGCGCCGCCACCTTTACCGCCACATGGACTGGCAGGGCGCGGTCAGCTACATCGACCCGAAGAACCTCGATTCGATCCGCCTTGCCGAACGGCTGGGCTGCGTGAAGGATGCCGAGGCGCAGACCATCGACGGATCGGACGCGGTCTATCGCCATCCCTCGCCCGCAAAGCTGGACAACAGCCAGCTGGCGCACGGGATCGAGATGGAAATCCAGCATTACGCCGATCCCCTGTTCAAACCGAAAGGCTGGGCCATTGACTGACGACGCCACCCAACGCGCCGCGACGCTGCTGAAAGAGCACCGCGAAAGCATCGACCGGCTCGATGCCATCCTCGTCTATACCCTCGGCGAACGCTTCAAGCACACCCAGGCGGTGGGCAAGCTCAAGGCCGAACACGACCTTCCCCCGTCCGATCCGGCCCGCGAGGCCATCCAGATCGCACGGCTTGAAGACTTGGCCGTCAAGGCCGACCTCGACCCGGAATTTGCCAAGGCGTTCCTCGCCTTCATCATCCGCGAAGTCATCCACCACCACGAGAAACTGAAAGCCTGACGGGTGCCTTGCACCCGTCACCCCACTGAAAACCAAGGAGAATAAACCATGTCCATGAAAATCCGTCTCGCCCGCGGCGGCTCCAAGAAGCGCCCGTCCTACCGCATCGTCGCCGCCGATTCGCGCATGCCGCGCGATGGCCGCTTCATCGAGAAGCTGGGCACCTACGACCCGATGCTGCCCAAGGACGACGAGAACCGCGTCCGCATGAACGTCGAGCGCGTTCAGCACTGGCTGAGCCTCGGCGCCCAGCCGACCGACCGGATCGCCCGCATGCTCGAAGCGGCAGGCCTGAAGGAAAAGACCGTGCGCAACAACCCGCAGGCGGGCGAGCCCGGCAAGAAGGCCAAGGCCCGCGCCGAGGAGAAGGCCGCGAAGGCCGCCGCTCCGGCGGAAGAGTAACTCCCTCCCTCTCCCTCCCCCTTGCAGGGGGAGGGAAGCGCAACCCATTGACGTTGCATCATGAAATGCGGACCTTGCCATGTCTGACCTGATCTGCGTCGGCGCCGTCGCCGGCGGTTTCGGCGTGCATGGCGAGGTGCGCCTGAAAAGCTTCTGCTCGGTCCCCGAGGACATCGCCGCCTATGCGCCGCTGTCCAGCGAGGACGGCACGCGCAGCTTTTCGGTGGCGATCACCCGGCCCATTCCGGGCGGGTTCGCCGCGCGGCTTGGCGGCGTCGCCACCAAGGAACAGGCCGACGCCCTGAAGGGCCTGCGCCTCTACGCCCCGCGCGACCGGCTGCCCTCGCTGCCGGATGACGAATTCTACCACGCCGACCTGATCGGTCTGAGCGTGTTCGACACCGGCGGCGCGCGCTTGGGCGAGGTGATCGCGGTGCAGAACCACGGCGCGGGCGACCTGCTGGAAATCCGCCGCGGTGCCGGGCAGGACAGCGTGCTGCTGCCCTTCACCCTGGCCGCCGTCCCGACTGTCGACCTGGCCGCCCGCCGTATCGTCGCGGACCCGCCCGAAGGGCTTCTTTCGGACCGCTGACGGAACCCCGCCGCCCCCGGCCGCGTTCTTGCTGCGACGCCAATTTCTGGCGGTTGCAAGGAGTTGCCCATGCTGTCCTGGATCCTGATCCTTCTCGTCGTGGCCGCCATCGCGGCGCTGCTCGGCTTCAGTTCCATCTCTGGCGCCGCCCTGACCGGCGCGCGTATCCTGATCCTGGTCGTCCTGGTGCTGTTCCTGCTGGCCTTGTTCGGCCTCTTCGCCATCGCCTGACTGGATTTCCCCGCGCGTTTCGCTAGACAGGCGGGATGACCTCGCCCGACCGATCCCATGGCCGCAAGGCCGTCCGCCTGTCGCTGAAACCGCGTGAACTGCTCACGCCCGTGCCCGATCTGGCGGGTGCGTGGGAGGCGCGGGTCATCACCCTGTTTCCAAACGCCTTTCCCGGCGTGCTGGGGGAAAGCCTGACGGGCAAGGCGTTGCAGGACGGGCGCTGGCGGCTGGAGACGCTGGACCTGCGCGAATTCGGGATCGGCAAGCATCGCAATGTCGACGACACGCCTGCCGGAGGCGGCGCGGGGATGGTCCTGCGCGCCGATGTCGTCGGCCCGGCGATCGAGGCGGCGATGACGGGGACAACCCGCAACTGGCCGCTGATCTGCCTGTCGCCCCGCGGCGCGCCGATGACGCAGGCGCTGATGCAGCGGCTTGCCCGGGCCGATGGTGTCACGCTGATCTGCGGGCGGTTCGAAGGCTTCGACGAGCGGGTGCTGGAGCATTACGGGGTCGAGGAGGTCTCGCTCGGCGATTTCGTGATGACCGGCGGCGAGATCGCCGC
>JAGRMS010000519.1 GCA_020441135.1 Pseudooceanicola sp. | reverse complement strand
AGTATGGCTCGTCCGACTCGGGTGCGTCGCTGGGCGACATCCTCGGCGCGGCGCTGAAGGGCGACCGCTAAGACATCGGCGCGATTGCGCGCTGTCCGCCCCGCGGCCTGACCGGGCCGCGGGGTTTTTCGTTTCCGGGGGCCGCCGCCGCGGGGCAGCGAATCGATTGGCGGGGAAATGGCCGGGTGCGGGCCGCGGGGCCGGGCGGTCTGCCCGCTTCGCGCCGAATCCGGGCCGGTGCCGCGATGGCAACCCCTTCAACGACATTGTTTGACGGAAAATCCTCTTCATATTCCGATGGTTCCAGTTCCAAAGCGCCGGGAAACGAATATAGTCGGGTGAGAAAAAGACTGCCAACCAACTTCGCCTTGGGAGGGGCGCCTTCATGATCCGGTCCGAACTGATCCAGAAGATTGCTGATGAAAACCCCCACCTCTACCAACGCGATGTCGAGCGGATCGTGAACACCGTCTTCGAGGAAGTCACCGACGCCATGGCGCGCGGCGACCGGGTCGAGCTTCGCGGGTTCGGCGCGTTTTCGGTCAAGCAGCGCGACGCCCGGACCGGGCGCAACCCGCGCACGGGCGAGACGGTGGAGGTCGAGGAAAAGCACGTTCCCTTCTTCAAGACCGGCAAGCTGCTGCGCGACCGGCTGAACGGAAAGTAGGCCATGCGGTATCTGCGCTATCTCTTCCTGGGTGTCCTGGCGGTGGTGCTGATCTCGGTCTCGCTCGCCAATCGCGCGGTGATCGAGCTGCGGCTGGTGCCCGAGGCGGTGTCCGAGCTGACCGGATACAACCAGGCGATCGCGCTGCCGCTGTTCGTCGTCGTGCTGGTCAGCATCGCGGCGGGGCTGGTGATCGGCTTTGTCTGGGAATGGCTGCGCGAGCACAAGCATCGCCGCGAGGCGAGCGTGCGGGCGCGCGAGGTCAACAAGCTGGAGCGGGAAGTGACCCGGCTGAAGGGCAAACAGACCGAGGGCAAGGACGAGATCCTCGCCATCCTCGACGAGGCGGTCTAGGGCGGATCATGCCGGCAGTCAGGATCAAGTTCTGCGGGCTGTCGCGGCCCGCGGATGTGGCGGCTGCGGTCGCTGCGGGGGCGGGTTATGTCGGCTTCGTGTTCTTCGCCAGGTCGCCGCGGAACGTGTCGGTCGAGGCCGCGCGGGCGCTGGCGCTGACGGTGCCGCCGGGGGTCGCCAAGGTGGCGCTGACGGTGGACGCGGCGGACGACGTGCTGGATGCCATTACCGGGGCGGTGCCGCTGGACGTGCTGCAACTGCATGGACGCGAGAGCCCGGAGCGGGTCGTGGCTGTTCGTCAGCGGTATGGGCTGCCGGTGATGAAGGCGGTCGGGGTGGCCGAAGAGGCCGATCTTTCGGGGCTCGAGACCTATGGCGGGGTGGCCGACCAGCTGCTGGTGGACGCCAGGCCGCCGAAGGGCGCGGCGCTGCCGGGCGGCAACGGGCTGGCCTTCGACTGGCGGCTGATCGCCGGGCGGCGCTGGCCGGTGCCCTGGATGCTCGCGGGCGGGCTGACACCCGACAATGTGGCCGAAGCGGTACGGGTGACGGGCGCGCGGCAGGTCGACGTCTCGTCGGGGGTTGAAAGCGCGCCCGGGGTGAAGGATGCCACGCGCATCGCCGCCTTTGCGGCGGCTTTGAAGGATTATCGGACATGATCGCGTTCCGGCTTGCCACCGAAGCGGATGTCGCAGCCGTCGTCGCCCTGCTCGCCGACGATGTGCTGGGCGCGGGGCGCGAGGGCGAAGACCTCGCGCCCTATCGCGCCGCCTTCGCCCGCATGGCGGAAGAGGGCAACAACACCCTGATCGTGGGCGAGCGGCAGGGTGAGGTCGTGGCGACCTACCAGATCACCTTCATCTCGGGC
>JAGRMS010000518.1 GCA_020441135.1 Pseudooceanicola sp. | reverse complement strand
TCGTCCGAATGGGTGGCGGCGATGATCATGTCGGCATCGCGCGCGCCCGCACGTTCCAGCACATCGGGATAGGAGGCGAAACCGGCGATGCCCTGCACGTCCAGCGTCTCGGTCGCGCGGCGCACCAGGTCGGCGTTGCTGTCGACCACGGTGACGTCGTTCCGTTCGCCCGACAGGTGCCGGGCGATCTGCCAGCCCACCTGCCCCGCGCCGCAAATGATGACCTTCATGCCGTCCCGCCTTGTGGCATCGCCTGCCGGAACCTTTGCATGACAGATGGGTTGAACAGGGTCAATTCAATTGTCAGGACCGGCGCGAGGGTGCAGATTGGAGCCATGAAACGCGCAATTCCCCTTGTTTCGCTGCTTGTGCTGGCCGCCTGCGAGCCGCTGTCGATCTACTATCGCCCCGGCGTCACCGTCGCGAAGCTGGAAACCGACCGCACCGCCTGCGAGGTCTCGGCACTGCGCGACGTGCCGGTGAACAAGGAACTGCGCGAGCGCCCGCCGATCCTGATTCCCGGCGAGACCTTCTGCAACGCCGCCGGGGCCTGCGTCACGCGGCCCGACCGCTGGGTCAGCGGCGGCTTCTACACCATCGACACCAACCGCGAGCTGCGCCTGCGCGTCACCGACCAGTGCATGGCGAAGAAGGGCTATCAGCCGGTCTCGATCCCCCGCTGCGAGGGGGCCGTGGCGCAGTCCGCGCCCGCCGGGCGCACCACGGTGCTGCCCCGGCTCGACACCAACTCCTGCGCCATCCTGAACCGCGACGGGACATGGCAGATCGTCACCACGCGTTGAGCCGCTTGCCGGTGATCCTGCTGGCCGCCGGCGCCTCGTCGCGGATGCGCGGGGCGGACAAGCTGCTGGCTGTTGTCGAGGGCGAGCCCCTGTTGCGGCGGCAGGCGCGGATGGCGCGCGGCGTGACCTCGGGCCCGGTGCTGGTCGCCCTGCCGGCGCCGCCGCATCCGCGTTACGAGGTGCTGGCGGGGCTGGACGTGACGCCGCTGCCGGTGCCGGACGCAGGCGAGGGCATGAATGCCTCGCTCCGCACCGCCTTCGCTGCCCTGCCGGAGAGTGTGCCTGCGGCGATGCTGCTGCTGGCCGACCTGCCGGAACTGACAGAAGCCGACCTGAACACCGTTCTGCAATCCGTTGACCTGGCAACAGAAACCCTGATCTGGCGCGGCGCGACCGAAGACGGCAAAGCCGGACACCCCATCGTCTTTGCCGCATCGCTGTTCCCGGCCTTCGCCGGTCTGAAGGGCGACGGCGGCGGCCGCGAGGTTGTCGCCCGGGCCGGGGACCGTGTCCGCCTTGTCCCCCTGCCCGGCCGGCGCGCCCGGCTCGACCTCGACACGCCCGAGGAGTGGGCGGCCTGGCGCGCGGCCCGCGGATAACGAAAACGGGGCGACTGGCGCCCCGTTCCCGACCCGCCGCAAGGTGCGGCAGGTGCTGCATATTCCGTGATCGTCAATGCACCAGCAGCGCCGCCTCGTGCCGCTTCAGCGACCGGCGTGCCGACTGGTAGGCCGCCAGCCCCTGGCGGGTCTTCAGGTCCGGGAAGAGTTCGTAGATTTCATTGCGCTGCGCGTTGCCGAGACCCTTCAGCGTCTGGTCGCCCGGCTGGAAGCTTTCGGTC